>JANOCZ010000023.1:0-2708 GCA_031412455.1 Hyphomicrobium sp.
ATTCGAGGGCCTGTAATTTTATAATACATTGATTTTATTATATATTATCGAGACTGCGCCGATCAGTAGCTCAGCCTGACCCGCCGGTTGCGCTGCACAATTTTTTGGCGGCATAGCAAAAGAATGATGAATAATCATGCATTTACGGGCGTTGATTAGAAATTACTCAATCAAGAAAAACGACATAGTATCAATGCCTTGGAGGTTAGGGGCGAGCGTTAACGAATTGGCACGCCGCTTGCCAATCGCCAGCAGGATATCCGCCGACTGGGGGCAATATGACATCGACAGCGACGGGCAACATCAAGCTTTTCAGCACTGAGCCGAAAATCAAAGTCCTTCACTTAACTTGGCTCGCATTCTTCGTCAGCTTCCTCGTCTGGTTCAATCACGCGCCGCTGATGGCGGCGATCCGGACCACTTTCGGTCTCACCGATCAGCAAGTCTCAGCGCTGCTCATTCTCAACGTCGCGCTCACGATCCCAGCACGCATCATCGTTGGGATGCTCGTCGACAAAGTTGGGCCGCGCCTCATGTACGCCGGCCTCCTCGCGATCTCGGGCATGCTGTGCCTGATGTTCGCCACGGCGCAAAGCTTCACTATGCTTGCCATCTCACGCTTCTTGCTTGGCTTCGTCGGGGCGGGCTTTGTCGTCGGCATTCGCATGGTAGCGGAGTGGTTCCCGGCGAAGGAAACCGGAGTCGCTCAAGGCGTGTATGCCGGCTTTGGAAACTTCGGCTCGGCCGCAGCAGCGGTGACACTGCCGACGTTGGCTTTGTACTTTGGCGGCGATGACGGATGGCGCTGGTCGATCGGTGTCACGGGTGTCATTGCCCTGGCCTATGCCGTGATTTACTTTTTTGCCGTGAGCGACACGCCCAAAGGCGCGACCTACTTCAGCCCGAAGAAAACGGGCGCGATGGAAGTCACCAGTAAGGGCGACTTCGTTCTTTACGTTCTGATGCAAGCGCCGCTGTTTTTGGCGCTAGCCGTGCTCGCCTGGAAACTCGGCCCGTCGAACTTGAAGATGCTAACGCCTGAGATGACTTGGCTCGCGTACGTCGTCCTAGCAGGCCTCTATCTTCACGGCGTCTACGACACTTGGAGAATCAACAAGTCAATCTTCGTCGTGCCCGTTCCCGAAGTTCATCGCTACAAATTCCGCCAAGTGGCAGCGCTGAATCTCGCCTATCTGGCGACGTTCGGATCCGAACTCGCCGTGGTATCAATCCTGCCGCTATTCTTTAAGGACGCTTTCGGCTTGTCCCTGACGGTAGCTGGATTCCTCGGCGCCAGTTTCGGCATGACGACGTTCTTTGCCAGGCCTCTTGGTGGCTGGCTGAGCGACAGGTATGGACGCAAGACCGTGCTCCTGTGGTGCCTCGCAGGTGCAGCCGCCGGATATTTTGCGATGAGCCAGATGACACCAGAAATCGGCATTGTCTTCGCCGTTCTCTCAACCTTCATCTGTTCGTTGTTCGTGAATGCTGGCAACGGCGCGGTCTACGCCATGCTGCCGATGATCAAGCGCCGCCTGACCGGTCAAATCGCCGGGATCGTCGGCGCCTACGGTAACGTCGGTGGCGTGCTGTTCCTCACCGCTTACTCGTTCCTCTCTGCCCAGACGTTCTTCATGCTGGCGGGTGTCACTGCAATCGTCGCACTCATCTCCGTGATGGCGCTGATCGACGAGCCAAAGGGACAAATTACCGAAGTGATGCCGGACGGAACGATAGCAATGATTGATGTTACGTGAGCGCCTGGAACTGGGTTTAGTGTGCTGGACATCAGGGATAAAAAAATGCATTCGAAATCCTGCGTGCTGTATGCGACAGCGATCGCTCTCGTTTTCCTAGCTTTTCAGCCCGTACAGGCCGCTGACCTCGGCGGCAATTGTTGCGCCGATCTCGAGGAGCGCATCGCGGCACTTGAAGCCACCACCGCGCGCAAAGGCAATCGCAAAGTTTCGTTGACGATCTCAGGCTACGTCGCTCAAGAAATCACGACGTGGGATGACCGTGGTGAGCGCAATACCTATTTGCACGGCCTCGGTCCAACACAGGCAACGCACGTCAAATTCAATGGTCAGGCGCAGATCATGCCCGGCTGGATGACGGGCTATCTGATGCGCATCCAGAATCTGGACGACAACCCATTCGGGCGCGATGCCAAAACAGGTGCAGCTATCGACCAAAATTCAGGAAATTTCAGCCAGGGCCTCAATCTCCAGATGTCTTACTGGTACGTACAGAGCAAAGACTATGGCAAGCTCAGTGTCGGCAAGCAGGCCAATGCCGCGAAAAGCGCGGCTATGTTCACCGACCAGTCGGGCACGCAAGTGTTTGACAACTACACATTCCTCGACGGTTTCCCTCAATTCCGGCTGCGCGATTCAGCCACCGGTGGGCTTTCCGGCGTAACTTGGGGAAATCTCGCCTTTTGCTATTCGCAAGCTCTGCCACTTGGTGGGGATTGCAACGGCATTGTGATGAACGCGGTCCGTTATGATTCACCCGTCTTGGCCGGATTCTCCGCATCGGCCAGCTGGGGCGAAGATGACGTTTGGGAAGTTGCCGCGCGCTACAGCGGCGAGGTGAGCAGTTTCAAAATCCTGCTCGGCGCCGGCTACTCGCAGATGTCGGACGAAAATACGACCGGACCTGCGGTCTTAAAACAGAAGGATAGCCATGTTTTCCAGGCCGGCGGC
>JANOCZ010000024.1:0-5708 GCA_031412455.1 Hyphomicrobium sp.
CATCATCGCGGACAGGACTTCAAGCCGACGCGACTGCCGCCGTCGTACGCCTGGGCTAAAGAACAGGGCGCAGTTTTCGTTGAGACAGGGCTGTGGTTGCGGCCGAGCTATTTTCCTCAAGGTGGCGAGAGCGACTGGCTCACCACTGTATCGCGCGAAGTTCAGACTGTGCGATCGGGGGTCGGCATTTGCGATGTCTCGACGCTCGGGAAGATCGACGTTCAGGGCGCTGATGCCGGTGAATTTCTAGACCGGCTCTACATCAACGGCATGAAGATGCTGGCAGTCGGACGGGCGCGGTACGGCGTCATGCTGCGCGAAGACGGCATGTTGCTCGACGATGGGACAGTCGCACGGTTGGCCGACACGCATTATTTCGTCACGACCACGACGGCGAATGCGGTCAAAGTTTTGCAGCACATGGAGTTGTGTCACCAATGGCTGTGGCCGCATCTCGACGTGCAGATGATTTCGGCGACTGAGCAGTGGGCGCAGTATGCGATTGCCGGGCCGAAATCGCGCACCCTGCTGGAGCGCGTCGTCGATGCGCCGTTCGACGTCTCGGACAAGGGCTTTGCTTATATGCAGGCTGGAGAGATATCCGTATGCGGCGGCATCCGCGCGCGCCTGTTCCGATTGTCATTCTCTGGCGAGCGGGCGTTTGAACTCGGCGTGCCCGCACGATATGGCGATGCGCTGATGCGGCGATTGATGGACGTGGGGACCGACTTAGGTGTTTGCGCTTACGGAACCGAGGCGCTCGGCGTGATGCGCATCGAGAAGGGACACATCAGCGGGCCGGAGCTCAACGGGACGACGACGGCCCGCGATGTGGGGCTGGGGGCGATGGCCTCGACTAAGAAAGACTACGTCGGCCGGGTTCTCAGTGCGCGCGCGGGGCTCGTTGAGCCCGATCGGCCATCGCTTGTCGGGTTGCGCCCCGTCGATCGCACGGCGCGACTTCGATCCGGTGCACACTTCATCGCGCGTGACGCTGAGGCCAACGCCGCCAACGATGATGGTTACGTGACGTCGGTCGCGTATTCGCCGACGGCTGGGCATTGGATTGGTCTTGGTCTGCTCAAGGGCGGCGCATCGCGCATCGGCGAAATTATGCGCGCGCTCGATCCCCTGCGCGGCGGCGACACGCTCGTTGAAATCGTGCCGACTTGCTTCATTGATCCAGAAGGAGGGAGATTACGTGGCTAGTTCTCTGCTCGAAGCGCGAAGTGCTTTTCAAACACCGATTGACGTCGCAACGGCGGCGTTCAGTGTTCGCGAGCGCGCTGATTTAGCGATCGCAAGCGTGGCCGCTCGCAAGGGCACGCGGGAAGCGGTCGCCGCGGGGATTCAAAAGGCTTATGGGTTGGACCTTCCAGTGAAGGCGCAGCGGGTCGCGTCGGATCAGATTGCGTTCGTCTGGAATGGACCTGATCAGTGGCTGGCCGTTGCTCAACGCGGACAGGATCGCGATCTCGAGCGGGAACTAAAATCTCTGCTCGGCCCGGTTGCGTCAATCACCGATCAGTCGGACGCGCGAGTGGTGGTGACCGTGTCGGGGTTGAACGTCAGAGATGTGCTCGCCAAAGGCTTGCCGATTGACCTGCACCCGCGTGAATTCCGGTCCGGCAGCGTGGCGATCACACACGCGAGCCACATCGGTATCGTGACTTGGCAAACGGATGACGCGCCGACATATGATATCTGCTTGTTTCGGAGTTACGCTTCGAGTTTCATGCATTGGCTGAAGGATGCGGCCGGCGAATTCCACTGACGTCGCGGGAGATAAAACAATGGGCAAGCTTGAGAAAGCTTGCCCATTTCGTTTTTACATCTTGTCGCCCTTTGGCGGGTTTGCTGCCGGCGTCTTGGACGACGGGCCGGTCGTCGACGAGCCTGACGATCCCGACGAGGTGCCGGTGCTCGCAGCACTCTTGACTAATCCTTTGTTGCAAGCAGCCAGCCATTCCGCCTGATCGATGGTCGTATCGCCGTCTGGGTTGGCGGCTTTGAAATCAGAAACGTAGGGCTTTGCTTGAGCTTCGGTCAGGCCGGCAGCGTTAGACGCATTGGCCGTCTGCCAAAGGCTCGTGCATTCGCTCTGGCTCAGCTGCATCGGCGAACTTCCCGAGCTAGATGCGGGTGGCGGCGTCGTCTGAGCGATAGCGCTCGACGCGAACATAGCGGCCGCGCACACAGTTAAAGCGGTAATTTTCGTCATCGGTTTTCTCCAGGATTGTGCGGTTAAACCCCGTGCGAGCAATTCATTTTTACAAGAACTGAGCACATCTAGAGCCCGCGTTTACGATGATCTTTGCGTAACGTGACGCAACAAAAACCGTTCCTCTGCCACCGGCAGGCCATATCGCTCTTGACGATAGTGTTCGGTTTCGTTCGAATAAGAGTCGTGAGCAATGGGTCGCACGGGGGAATACACATTGATCAATCGGATAGGGGCGCGCCTATCGCGCCTGAGCGTTCTAGCGTTGGGTCTTTTTGTTCTCAACACGGCGCAAAGCTTTGCCATGATCGCCAAGCCCGCGCCGGACGGAAGCATTTACGGTGCGTTCGGCCCTGAAGGCGCGCGGATGCGTGAACAGTTATGGATGTTGCCGAGTGGCGATCCCGATCGGGCGTTACGCGCAACAGTGTTCAGACCCGCCGACGATCGGGAAAGCGGCCAGGTCCAGAAGCCCCGCCCGCTTGTGGTGATCAATCACGGAACCGATGAGTGGACACGCGAAGCGGTGTCGATGCCGGTTTATTTCTGGATTTCGCGCTGGTTTGTGGAGCGAGGATATGTCGTCGTCCTACCGCAGCGACGCGGTCACGGGGCGACCGGTGGAACACTTTCGGAATCCATCGGTAATTGCGACAAGCCAGATCATCATGCATCGGGATTAGTTGCGGCACAGGACATCGCGGCGGTCATCAACTTTATGACGGCCCAACCGTTCGTGGAAGAGAGAAATGCCATCGTGGTCGGCATGTCGACCGGCGGATGGGCGTCGCTGGCGCTCGGCTCGCTCAACCCCGAGCAAGTGGCAGGGATCGTCAATTTCTCCGGCGGCCGAGGTGGTCATGCCTATGGGCGGACCAACGAAGTGTGTGGCGCCAACTCTCTGCGGGATGCGGCGGCGAAATATGGCGGGACTGCGCGCATTCCGTCGATCTGGTTTTACGCGGAGAATGACAGCTATTTCGGACCAGATCTCGCCAAGGGGTTAGCTGCTGCTTGGTCGAAGGCTGGCGGGCCTGCGGAGCTGCATGTCCTTGCACCCTATGGAATGGAAGGACACAATCTCGCTGATGACCGCGCGAGCTGGGATTTGTGGGGAACGACGCTCGATCAGTTTTTGACCAACGCGCAATCGAAAGCGCGCACTGCGCACGCAGCAGCGCACGAGAATGCTATCGTCACGAGCGAGAAGATCGAGGCACCGATTGACGAGGCGCGGTGAGCAATCGCGGTTTCGTGGCGCTACGCTGAGGAGACGGCGTCGAGCCAATTGCGGACGGCGGTTGGATTTTCGAAGTCAGCTGCGCTTCGATCGAAAAATTCGCCGGATACTTTAAGCGCTGTCCCGCCGAGCGCGAGCGCAATATCGAAGGCTGGCACATCCCCTACGTCATCGCCGATGACCAGCGGTCTGCGGCCTGCAAACTCGGGCAATTCCATCAGCGCCTCAAGGCCTGAGCCCTTCGAGAAGCCGCGCGGCACGATCTCGAAAACTTTGCGGCCGCCGGCAACGACGAGTTCGGTCGATTGTCCGGCGATGATTTCGCGAATTCGTTTTTCGATTTTGAAGCGATGATCGGCCGATAGCCGGTAGTGAATAGCGATGCCCGATCCCTTGGGCTCGACGAGGACGCCCGCAATTTCATTGGGTATCTGCATTATCGCGGCGAGAACGTCGCGATCCATCGGGTTGGCAAACGTCACCGGATGATCAGGTGCAACGCGCAGTTCGCAGCCGTGAACGCCCGACGCTATGAGGCGAACGGGCGCTAACAGGCGGTCGGCATCGGCGATCCGGCGGCCGGTCACAATGGCAATTGCGCCGTTCAATAGCGTTTGCAACCGCAGCAGGAGTGCCGGCAGCTGAGGCGGCACTTCGACCGCATCCGGCGTCGCGGCAATGTCGAGCAACGTGCCGTCAATGTCTAGGAACAACGCCGTTGTCGCAAAGTCGATTGCGGGCGGTACGCGCGAATGCTGCTCGCGCGTCATGATGGCCTTGCTGGTCGATCTCGTCATCAGCCCTCCTCGTCAGGTGAACAACTCAGCGGAGGCTTCAGTCCACAGACGGGCACCCCCGCTGACGCCCGCAGTCACAGGAATGATGAGCGCGTCGGGCGGCAGGGCGAATGTCAAACGGCGGGCATTTCCCCCGCCGACATATAACCGGTCAAAATTGACGAGTTTGCGGATGGCGTCGATCGTAAATGCGGCGCGCTCATTCCACTTTTCGACGCCGATTGCAACATAGGCCGCGTGGCCCACGAATTGATCGTAGTTCATCTCGCCAGCAGCATTGTGGCGGCCAAGCTCAAGTTGAACCAGGAAATCGGCATCGCGAAAAAGGGAGAAGCCCAGGCCTGTCCCGAATGTGATGACGCATTCGAGGCCCGGGCCCACAGCGCAGCCAAGCCCTTGCACAACGGCGTCGTTCAGCATGCGCACCCGGCGGCCGAAGTTCGTTTCGACAAGACCGGCAAAGTTCGTGTTGGCCCAGCGTTCGTTGCCAAGATTTGGTGCGGTCAAAACGCGCCCGTTTTTGACGACGCCTGGAAATGCGACCGAAATTTTGTCGAAGTCAGGAAGATCCTTCGCCAAACCCGCGATCGACTGCACGATGTCACTAGGGGCTGGATCGATGGGCGTTGCCACGCGAAGATAAGGGGCTAGAAGCGCGCCATCGCCGTCGATGACGGATGCTTTAATGAAGGTCCCGCCGATATCAACGGCCAAAATTCCCAGCGTGCTTTGTGGAGTGGCCATGGACGATCAAGCTTCGAGGTTGCCGGGCTAAATATTTTTCGCGGCGAGACGCAGATGCAGAGTATCGAGGAGATGCTGGGGTGTCCCCGTCACAAAGTCTTCCTGGTGCGATTTGATGCGATGGGCAATCGCGGTCAATCGGCAAATGAACGAGCTGCCCCAGTCGGCGCTGCTGTGTGCTGATACTTCCTTGAGCAAGCGGACATGGCGCGTGCGGCGTTCTTTGACGGGCATTTCAAGCGCCCGACATAGCGCATTGGCAACCTCGTCAATATTATACGGATTGACGATAATGGCGGATTCGAGCTGCTCGGCGGCACCGGCAAATCTGGACAGGACGAGCACGCCCGGATCGTCTGAATCTTGAGCGGCGACGTATTCTTTGCACACGAGATTCATGCCGTCGCGTAGTGGCGTGACGAGGGCGACGCGTGCGCCCCGATAAATCGCAAACAGATCGGCACGGCCAACCGGCCTATGCATGTAGTTTATCGGGACCCAATCCAATTCGCCGAATTTGCCGTTGATTGACCCTGCCAGCGATTCCAGCTCAGAGCGGATATCACTATAGGCGTCGAGTTTTTCGCGGGTTGGCGGTGCGATTTGCGAGAGCACGACACGGCGGCGGTATGCTGGATGGTTTTCGAGAAAGCGCGCGTAGGCACGGAATTTTTGTGGCAGGCCTTTAGTGTAGTCTAAACGATCG
>JANOCZ010000025.1:0-2445 GCA_031412455.1 Hyphomicrobium sp.
CGCAGCATTAGCAGCCGATCCATCGACAACGCTTTTCGTCAACGTCAACGTATTCGATGGGCAAAGTGCGAGTCTGCGCAAAAACGTCAGCGTTCGAGTCGATGGCGGCACGATAGCTGAGATCAAGGACGGAAACATGGACGCGCCCAATGGCGCCACGGTGATCGATGGCGGCGGTCGCACTCTGATACCCGGCTTGATTGACAACCATGTCCACATCTTCATGGCCGGGAGCAGTCAAGCGCAGATGCTTGACCCGGACACCACGTTTGCAATGCTGGAAGCCACAGCGGCTGACGAAGCCAAGAAGATGCTTATGCGGGGCTTTACCTCCGTGCGCGACGTGGGCGGACCGGTCTTCGGTGTCAAGCGGCTGATCGATCAGGGCAAGAACGTCGGCCCGCGCATATATCCAAGCGGCGCCCTGATTTCGCAAACGTCTGGCCACGGCGACTTTCGCATGCCCAATGACAGGGCGCATCGCTTCGGCGGGTCCTTTACGAAAGGCGAGTTACTAGGCGTTGGCTTCATCGCCGATGGCCGCGACGAAGTGCTGACCGCAACGCGCGAAAATCTGCGCGCCGGCGCCTCGCAAATCAAGGTCATGGCGGGTGGCGGCGCCGCGTCGGCCTACGACCCGTTGGACGTGACCCAATATACGCTCGATGAACTGAAAGCGGCGGTGGACGCCGCAGCCGATTGGAACACCTACGTAACGGTGCACGCCTACACGCCAAAAGCCGTGCGGCGTGCCATTGAAGCTGGCGTCAAGTGTATCGAACACGGTCAGCTTCTCGACGAAGCGACTCTGAAGTTTGTGGCAGAGAAGGGCGTGTGGCTCAGTCTGCAATCGCTCGACGAAGCGCCGCCGGCCGCGCCGGAAAATATCCGCGCCAAGAAAAAGCAAGTCGTCGAGGGCACGGCAAACGCGTTCACGTGGGCCAAGAAATACAAGGTTAAGCTGGCCTTCGGGACGGACCTGATGTTCGACCCCAAGCAGATGACCAAGCAAAACACCGACATCTTGAAATTGAAAGAGTGGTTCAGCGCGGCTGAAGTGTTGAAGCTGATGACTCACGACAACGCTCAGCTGCTCGCGCTCGCCGGCCCCCGCAATCCATATCCGGGCCGGCTCGGCGTGATCGAGAAGGGAGCTCTCGCCGATATGATCCTGGTCGATGGAGATCCGCTGCAGAATCTTGAACTGGTCGCCGACCCTGACAAGAACTTCAAGGTCATCATGAAGGATGGCAGCATCTACAAGAATACGCTCTGAAGAGCTGCGATCTGCAACCTCCCCACCACAACTCCTTCCCCCCCAGCGGGGAGGGGCTGCGGGGGGGGGGGGACCCCAAAAACGGAACGGCCGCGACTCCCACTCCCCACTCCCCACTCCCTCACTCTTGCCCCTCCCGCCCCGCCGCTCTATGCACACGCATGTCCACCAAACCCATGCCAAACACCGCGTCGATCGCCACCGATGCTACCGACGCGACGGCGTCAAATGCTACCGACGCGAAGGCGTCAAATGCGAAAGACTTCGAAATCTTCCTCGCCGCACCGCCAGGCCTTGAGCCCGTGCTGTTCGCCGAAGCACGCGCCCGCGGCTTCGCCAGCGCCCGCTACGTGCCCGGCGGCGTAACACTGCGCGGCGGCTGGCCCGACGTCTGGCGCGCCAACCTCGAAATCCGCGGCGCGAGCCGCGTGCTGGCCCGCCTCGATGAATTCAAAGTCCTGCACCTAGCCGACCTCGACAAACGCGCCCGCCAAGTGCCGTGGAGCGAAGTCCTGCGCGAAAAAATTCCCGTCCGCGTCGAGGTCACGTGCGCAAAATCGCGCATCTACCATTCCGACGCCGCCACCGAGCGCATCGCCCGCGCGATCAAAGCGCAAGTCGGCGCACCGCTTTCCGATGCAGCGCACGTCACGGTCCGCGCCCGCATCGACCACGACGTCTGCAGCATCTCAATCGATACGTCGGGCGAACTTCTCCACAAGCGCGGCCACAAGGATGCCGTCGGCAAAGCCCCGATGCGCGAGACGCTGGCTGCACTCTTTCTCAGACAATGCGGCTACGACGGCATCGAGCCCGTCGTCGATCCGATGTGCGGCTCAGGCACGTTCGTCATTGAGGCAGCCGAAATCGCAGCCGGGCTCAATCCTGGGCGCTCGCGCCAGTTCGCGTTCGAACACCTCGTGACGTTCGACGCGGCGGCGTGGAAAAAAATGCGTGCGCCCGACGCGTCTCACTCAGCCAACGCGATTGCACCCGGCGTGCACGTCTACGGCCGCGACCGCGACGCCAGCGCGATCCGCAATAGCGAGGAAAACGCCGCCCGCGCCGGCGTGTCCGCATCGACCGACTTCAAATGCCAATCGATCTCAGAGCTGACAGCGCCCGACGGTCCGCCTGGCCTCGTGATCACCAACCCGCCCTACGGCGAC
>JANOCZ010000026.1:0-8217 GCA_031412455.1 Hyphomicrobium sp.
CTTTGATCAAGCCAATGTCGCCGGTGCGTGCGACGTGCGTGCCGCCACACAGCTCGACCGACCAGGCCTTGTTGGGACGCGCCGCATCGGTGCCGCGGCCCATCGAGACGACCCTAACCTCGTCGCCATACTTCTCGCCGACCAGCGCCATGGCACCCGACTCGCGCGCTTCGTCCAACGCCATGAGCCGCGTCACGACCGGCGTGTTTTCGAGCAGGACGGCGTTCGCCATGTCTTCGATGGCGGCTATTTCGGAGGCCGACATCGGCTTCGTATGTGAAAAGTCAAATCGCAGCCGCTCGGGCGAGACGAGCGAGCCTTTTTGCGCGACGTGCGTGCCCAGGATCTGGCGCAGCGCTTCGTGGAGCAAGTGGGTCGCGGAGTGATTGGCGCGAATGGCGCTGCGCTGCGCTTGGTCGACGCGAAGCTCAACGGTGTCGCCGCGCTTGAATTCGCCGGACTCGACGCGGCCAAAGTGGACGAACAGATCGCCTAGTTTCTTCTCAGTCCCGGTCACGGCAAAGCGCGCGCCGTTTGGGCCGTCGATCACGCCCGTGTCACCGACTTGGCCGCCGCTTTCGCCGTAGAACGGCGTTTGATTGGTGAGGAGCGCGCCCTCGTCTCCGGCGCGCAGGTTTGCCACTTCCCGGGCGTTGGCGACCAGGGCAGTGACGACGCCTTCGGCGGTCTCGGTCTCGTAGCCCAGAAACTCGCTCGGCCCCGTCTTGTCCTTGATTTCAAACCAGACCGTATCGGTCGCAGCTTCGCCGGAGCCCTTCCAGGCGGCTCTCGCGGCGTCTTTTTGTTTCTTCATCGCGGCTTGGAAGGCTGCCGTATCAACGGTGATGCCTCGCGGGCGCAGCGCATCTTCGGTCAGATCGAGCGGAAAGCCGAATGTGTCGTAGAGTTTGAAGGCGACGTCGCCTGGAAACACCGCGCCCGATTTCAGCGCGCCGGAATTTTCGGCCAGGAGCTTCAAGCCGTTGTCGAGCGTGGTTTTAAATTTCGTTTCCTCGAGTCGCAGCGTTTCCGAAATCAGCGCTTGCGCGCGCACGAGTTCGGGGAACGCGTCGCCCATCTGGCGGGCGAGCGCTGGAAACAGGCGATACATGACAGGGTCGCGCGCGCCCAAGATGTGCGCGTGGCGCATGGCGCGGCGCATGATCCGGCGCAGAACGTAGCCGCGGCCTTCGTTAGACGGCAGGACGCCGTCGGCGATTAGGAAGCTCGCGGCGCGCAGGTGGTCGGCGATGACGCGGTGGCTTGCGAGCGCTTCGCCTTTCGCCTCGACGCCAATCGCTGCGACCGAGGCTGCGATCAGGGCCTGGAACAGATCGATGTCGTAATTGTTGTGGCGGCCTTGGAGAACGGCGGCGATGCGCTCGAGGCCCATCCCAGTGTCGATCGACGGTTTTGGCAGATTAATGCGCTCACCCGGCGCTAACTGTTCGAACTGCATGAACACGAGATTCCAGATCTCGATGAAGCGGTCGCCGTCAGCATCAGCGGAACCGGGTGGGCCGCCGGCGATCTTATCACCGTGATCGAAGAAGATTTCCGAGCAGGGTCCGCACGGGCCGGTGTCGCCCATCTGCCAGAAGTTGTCCGACGTCGGGATGCGGATAATGCGATCATCGCTCAAGCCGGCGATCTTTTTCCACAACGCGAAGGCCTGATCGTCGTCGTGGTAGACCGTGACGAGAAGGCGCTTTTTGTCTAGGCCGAACTCCTTGGTGATCAGGTTCCACGCCAGTTCGATGGCGCGATCCTTGAAATAATCGCCGAACGAGAAATTGCCCAGCATCTCGAAGAAGGTGTGGTGGCGCGCGGTGTAGCCGACGTTGTCGAGGTCGTTGTGTTTGCCGCCGGCACGCACGCATTTTTGAGACGAGGCGGCGCGTGGAATGGCGCGCGTTTCCTGACCGGTAAAAGCGTTCTTGAACTGCACCATGCCGGCGTTGGTAAACATCAACGTTGGATCGTTGCGCGGCACCAGCGAAGAGGACGCGACGACCTCGTGGCCGTTCTTTTTAAAATAGTCGAGAAACGACGACCTAATTTCGCTGACGCCAGCCATGATGCGCTTTCAATCCGTGCTTTAGAATCCGTAAGGCCGCCGTTGTAGCGGCGGCCTTCAAGACTGTCCAGAAAGGGACGTCGCGCTCGAAACGAGCGTTCCCCAGCCGGCCTACGAGCGCTTGCCTTTCGCGGCTTTCTTGGCTGCGAACTCATTGTCAGGCAGCACACCGTCAGCGTCCGGCTCTTCGCCGTCATCCTCGCCGACATCGGGGCTAACCAGCATCTTGTCGACGATCAAGCCGGCATTGGCGCGAATAGATCGTTCGATCTCGTCGGCAATCTTTGGATTGTCCTTCAAGAACTGCTTGGCGTTCTCGCGGCCTTGGCCAATGCGGTTGCCGTCATACGACAACCACGCGCCCGACTTTTCGACAATGCCGGCTTTGACGCCGAGATCAACAAGTTCGCCGGTTTTGGAGATGCCTTCACCGTACATGATGTCGAACTCGACCTGCTTGAACGGCGGGGCGACCTTGTTCTTGACGACCTTGACGCGCGTCTGATTGCCGACCGGCTCTTCTTGATGCTTGATCTGGCCGATGCGGCGGATGTCGAGACGCACGGAGGCATAGAATTTGAGCGCATTGCCGCCGGTGGTCGTCTCGGGGTTGCCGAACATGACGCCGATCTTCATGCGGATCTGGTTGATGAAGATGACCATCGTGCCAGATTTTGAAATCGACCCGGTGAGTTTGCGCAACGCCTGGCTCATCAGACGCGCCTGGAGACCCGGCAAACTGTCGCCCATGTCGCCTTCAAGCTCGGCTTTAGGTGTCAAAGCGGCGACGCTATCGATGACCAAGACATCGACGGCGCCAGAGCGCACGAGCGTATCGGCAATTTCCAGTGCCTGCTCGCCAGTGTCAGGTTGAGAGATCAACAGATCCTCGACCTTCACACCCAGCTTGCGGGCGTAGACGGGATCGAGCGCGTGTTCAGCGTCGATGAAGGCGCAGATGCCGCCCTTCTTCTGAGCTTCGGCGATGACTTGGAGCGTCAACGTCGTCTTGCCCGAGGATTCAGGGCCGTAGATTTCGACCACTCGGCCTTTGGGCAAGCCGCCAATTCCGAGCGCGATATCGAGGCCCAGGGAGCCGGTCGAAATCGCCTCGATATCGTAGGATTTGTCATTGGCGCCGAGGCGCATGATCGACCCCTTGCCGAAGGTCTTGTCGATCTGGGCTAACGCCTGCTCCAGAGCCTGCTTCTTGTCCATTTTACCCCCTTCGAACACTGTGAAGTCGGATCGGTCCATGGCGTCCACCCTATGGCATGAGTTGCGGTCCAGCAAATTTCAGAGCCTAGGTGTACTACGTTTGTTCTCGCGCGTCAATCACGATTTGTTCTCGTGATTAACGCGGCGCAATTTCAGGCTTGGGCACGCTTGATCAGCCGATAAAGCGAGCGCCAATATTGCGGAAGTTCGTCTTGATGCGGCGCACCGTTCCCGTCTTGGAGCGCATGACGACGGTTTCGGTTTCCGCGAAATCGCCGCGAAAACGGACGCCGTCGAGCAACGAACCATCGGTGATTCCGGTCGCCGAGAATACGACGTCGGCTGACGCCATGTCTTCGAGCCTGAATTTCTTGTTGATGTCCTTGATGCCCATCTTCTCGGCGCGCAGGCGCTCCTCGTCCTTCATCGGCATCAGGCGGCCCTGGATCTGGCCGCCGATGCAGCGCAGCGCGGCAGCTGCCAAAACGCCCTCGGGTGCGCCGCCGGAGCCCATGTAGATATCGATGCCGGTTTCGGCCGGGTCGGTCGTCCAAATCACGCCGGCAATGTCGCCATCGGGGATCAACTGCACGCCGGCGCCGGTTTCGCGAACGGCGCGGATCAGGTCGGCGTGACGCGGCCGATCGAGGATGCAGGCCATGATTTCGTGGATCGGAACGCCCTTGGCTTTGGCCAGCGCATTTAGATTATCGGCGGGCGAAGCATCGAGGTCGACGATCTCGTCTGGATAGCCGGGGCCGACGGCAATTTTGTTCATGTACATATCGGGCGCATGCAGCAGGCCGCCGCGCTCGGAGATGGCCAAGACCGCCAGCGCGTTCGGCATGTTTTTAGCGCAGATCGTCGTGCCTTCGAGCGGATCGACGGCGATGTCCACTTCGGGGCCTTCGCCGTTGCCGACTTTCTCGCCGATATAAAGCATCGGCGCTTCGTCCATTTCGCCTTCGCCGATGACGACCGTGCCCTGGATCGAGACGCGCCCCAATTCGCGGCGCATCGCATCGACAGCGGCTTTATCGGCGGCTTTCTCGTTGCCGCGCCCACGCAATCTGGCTGCGGCGATCGCTGCGGCCTCGGTGACGCGCGCCACTTCGAGGACGAGCACGCGCTCGAGGCCCGCGCTGATGAAGCCGTTGTCTTTGCTCGTATCCATGTTTTCCTCGCGCGGTCTGCGCTGTTATTTGTTGATCGGTCTAGAGTTCTTCAATGCGGATCATCTGCGGACGTTGCGTGACTTTGCCGTCTTTCTCAATCGTCTCAAGCGCCGATCGCATTGCGCCCTCGGTTGCCTCATGGGTGATGATGATGACGGTCGCGGCTGACTTTTGCGGTGCGTGCTGCTGCACACCGGGAGCAGGCGGCGACACGGGACGATGCTGAACGATGCTTTCGAGCGAAATGTTGCGATCGCCCATGCGGGTTGCGATGGCCGCCATGGCGCCCGGCTTATCGTCGAGTGTCAGCCGCACGTAATAAGAGCCGTAGTGGGAATCGAGCTTGGCGCGCTGATGCGGCCGCAAGGCTGCGCTTGGTGTCACGAACGGCGGCATGATGAAGCCAAAGCCGATATCGACGATGTCGCTGGCGACGGCGGAGGCCGTGGGCTTGGCACCGGCGCCGGCACCTACGAGCAGGATATTACCGGAATAGTCGCCGTCGATCGCCACAGCGTTGGTGACGCCCGAGACTTCGGCAATCGCTGAATCCTTGTAGACCAGGGCTGGCGAAACGCGCGCCTCGATGCCGCTGTCGGTTTCATGGGCGACGCCCAGCAGCTTAATGCGATAGCCGAGGCTATCGACCGCCTCGATGTCTTCCTGGGTGATGCGCTCGATGCCTTCAACGTGGATCTGGTCGAGGGCGACCTTGGTGCCAAAGGCGAGACTGGTCAGAATGGCGAGCTTGTGGGCGGTATCGAAGCCGCCGATATCGAACGTCGGGTCGGCTTCGGCATAACCCAGCGCCTGTGCTTCCTTTAATACGTCGGCGAACGGGCGTTTTTCACTCTGCATTTGGGTCAGGATGAAATTGCAGGTGCCGTTGAGAATGCCGTAAACGCGCTTGATGCGATTGGCCGAAAGCGACTCGCGCAGCGTCTTGATGACGGGAATAGCACCGGCGACCGCCGCCTCGAAATAGAGCGCGACGCCGTTTTTCTCGGCCAAGGCCGCCAATTCAAAGCCGTGCATCGCGAGCAGCGCTTTGTTGGCGGTCACGACGTGTTTTTTGGCTTTCAACGCGGCTTCGACCGAGGCTTTGGCGATGCCTTCGCCGCCGCCCATCAACTCGACAAACACATCGTTGGAGGGATCGGTCGCGAGCGCCAGCGGATCGGCGAAGAAGCGCGTGTTGGCTAAGCTTTCATGGGATGCCTCGGCCTGTGATTTCGCGGCGACGCCGGTGATGACGATATCGCGGCCGATCAGCGAGGCCATGTGGCGGCCATTCTTGGCTAGGAGATCAACCAGACCGCCACCGACCGTGCCGAGACCGGCGATACCGACTTTGAGAGGTTCTGACATTTGCGCTGACTATTGGCTTAGGGATGGATGCGAGGACTCGTCGGCAGGCTTTGATGGTGCGGCTGAAGATGAGTGTTCGGAAAAGAACTTCTTGATCGAGCGGGCGGCCTGGCGAATGCGCTGCTCATTCTCGACCAGGGCCACGCGAATGAAGCCTTCGCCTTGTTCGCCGAAGCCGACGCCGGGCGACACCGCGACGTCAGCTTTTTCGATCAGCTGTTTGGCAAATTCGACCGAGCCTAGCGACGCGAATTGTTCGGGCACTGGCGCCCAGGCAAACATGGTCGCTGGCGGCGATGGGATAATAAAGCCAGCCCGACCGAAGCTATCGACGAGAGTATCGCGACGGCTTTTATACTGCGCGCGGATTTCTTCGACGCAGTCCTGGGGGCCGTTCAAGGCGGCAGCGGCGGCCACCTGAATTGGGGTGAACGCGCCGTAGTCGAGGTATGACTTCACCCGGCCCAGCGCGCCGATTAGGCGTTCGTTGCCGACGGCAAAGCCCATGCGCCAGCCCGGCATGTTGTAGGTCTTGGACAGCGAGGTAAATTCGACGGCGATGTCCTTTGCGCCCGGCACTTCGAGGATCGAAGGCGGCGGGACACCGTCGTAGTAAAGTTCGGCGTAGGCGATGTCCGACAGGATGAAGATGCCGAGCTTCTTGGCCTGAGCGACCGCGGCTTTGTAAAAGTCGAGATCGGCGACAATCGCGGTCGGGTTGGATGGAAATGAAATTACCACTGCGAGCGGCTTTGGGATCGAGTGGCGCACGGCGTGTTCAACAGCGCGGAAATAGTCGTCGCCGCAGCTGGCGGGGATCTGCCTGATCGTCGCGCCTGCAATGATGAAGCCGAACGCGTGGATCGGGTAGGTCGGATTTGGCACCAAGATCACGTCGCCGGGCGCGCAGATCGCCTGCGCCATATTGGCGAAGCCCTCCTTCGACCCGAGCGTTGCGACGACCTCCGTTTCGGGATCAAGTTTGACTCCAAAGCGGCGCTCGTAATACGCGGCTTGCGCGCGCCGCAGGCCGGGGATGCCCTTCGATGCCGAGTAGCGGTGCGTGCGCGGTTTGTTGATCGTCTCAATCAGCTTATCGACAATATGCTGGGGCGTCGGCATGTCGGGATTGCCCATGCCCAGGTCGATGATGTCAGCGCCACGGGCGCGCGCGGCGGCCTTCAGCCGGTTGACCTCGGCGAAGACGTAGGGGGGCAAGCGTTTGATACGGTGGAAGTCTTCAGTCAACGATGTGCTCTCAATCTCGCAGCGTGGCCGTTCGGGCTTCCCGGTCAGGTCCTCTTTACGCGGCTAGGGCGACCGGCGTCCAGTGTGACCGCCTAGAATGGCGACCGGCAGTTCAGCGACGTCTTCGTTGTGTTCATCCCATCAGGCAGCGTCCAGGGTGACGCACTCGGCTATGCCGCATCGAGCGCGGGCACCGCCGAAGTTAAGGTTGGCAGCTCAGGCGCAATTGCTTACGGTGATTCGGCTCGCTGTCCGGTTTTGAAACAGGGCAGTTTCATAACTGCTAAGACGTGTAATCGATCTGCGCTGCGGGCGCGGCATTTTTTGGCCGCCCCAAACCTCGAGGCTTTTTTAAGCATGCAGCAAGACCCGGCTGGACCGCCGCCACTCATTGCAAACTACCTGATTTCGAATCCAGAGGAATTTGCAGCCAACATCTTGAAGGCGTTCGAAACCGGGCGGGCCGCAGTCGCTGGGCTTGCTGAACGCCCCGACGCACAGGGTGGTCCATATTCTACCGCCAGCGAAATGTCGGCGGCGAGCGACACGCTCTCGACGCTGGTTCGGCTTTGGCTCGCCGATCCCGTGCGATTGTCCGAAGCGCAGAGTCACTTCGTCAGCCAGTTTGCGGCACTGTGGAACAATGTCCTGATGGGCATGTTCGGCATGCCGGTCGCGCCGCTGATCGAGCCTGCGCGCACCGACAATCGCTTCAAAGATCCCGAGTGGACGCACAATCCGTTCTTCAACTTTATCAAGCAGGCGTATCTGCTCGCGTGCCAGTGGGCCGAGAATCAATTGACGCAGACGCCGGGGCTCAGCGAACGTGATCGCCACCGCGCTGAATTCTATCTCCGGCAGATGACGAGCGCGTTATCGCCCACGAATTTCCTGGCGACCAATCCCGAAATTCTGCGCGAGACGATTCGCACAAACGCGCAAAATCTCGTCAACGGCGCGGCGTTCCTGGCTGAAGATCTTGGCCGGTCGCAGGATTTGTTGAAAATCAGTCAGACCGACCGCACGGCCTTCGAGCTTGGCCGAAACCTTGCGACGACGCCCGGCAAAGTCGTTTTCCAGAACGACCTTTTGCAGCTCATTCAGTTCTCGCCGACGACGGAGAAAGTGCGC
>JANOCZ010000027.1:0-2005 GCA_031412455.1 Hyphomicrobium sp.
TAGCCACGGCATCACCGCGACGATCGCCGCGCCGGTCATGATGGCAAAAGCCAGCGACGAGACGAATGTGAAAACCGCGCGCATCATGGGTGTGGTCCGCTTTCGTGGTAGGACGCGACCAACCCTGCCCCGGTCACGCCCCAGGAACAAGCTAACGTGCCGGTGCAAAGATTTTATTAACCACGACGGGACGCGACATGCTTTTCGACAGCTTCCGGCTGGCCAAACAGGCAATTCTCGCCACCGCGTTTTTTTGCCTGCTGGCCCCTCAGTCGAAGGCTGCGGGGTCATATGCCTGGACGGTTGGTGAATCGAACCAGGGGACCGTTTCAGCCCGTCTAGCGACGCCTCCAGGCTTCGAGCGCGTAGCGGTTCAGCCTGGCAGTTTTGCAGCATGGTTACGACAGCTTCCCGTTAAGACTGACGGGGCGCCTGTCAAGCTTTACAACGGCACCCTCAAGCCGCGCCAGGATGCGCACGCGGCGGTCATCGATATCGACGTCGGCGGTCGCGATCTGCAGCAATGCGCCGATGCGATCATGCGGCTGCGGGCCGAGTGGCTGTTTGCTACCGGCCGGACGGCCGACATCGCTTTCAATTTCACGGGCGGCGGGCGTGTACCGTTTTCGCGCTACGCCCGCGGGGAGCGCCCAGACGAGAGCGGTAAGCGGTGGCTGGCCAAGGGAAAGCGGGATGACAGTTATCCCTCGTTCCGGCGCTACATGGACCTCGTCTACGCGTTTGCCGGGACGGCCTCGCTCGAAGCGGAACTGAATCCAGCGGACGTAAGTGAAATTCAGATCGGCGACGTTTTCATCAAAGGTGGTTTTCCCGGACATGCCGTGCTCGTCGCCGACATAGCTGAAAATATTCTGACGAAGTCGAAGCGGCTGTTGCTGGTCCAAAGTTTCATGCCAGCGCAGGAGATCCACGTGCTCAAAAATCCAGCGAACGGAGATGGCTCGCCCTGGTATTCGGTGCCGCCGGGTGAACTCGTCACGCCCGAGTGGACATTTGCAGCCGGCAGCCTGCGGCGCTGGCCGTGACCTAGATCTCAGGTCGGGGGCGGACAAGGACGGCGAAGATCAGGCCGGTCAAGATCATCAAAACGCAAACGGTCGCGATGAAGCCCGTGACCGGCGACGCAGTCATCGCCACGCCGGCTGCGACGGGTCCTAAAATTGCGCCCAGCTGATACATGATCAGGAATGCGGCGTTGGCGGCGGCGAGATCGCGCGGTGTGACTTCCGCGCCGACGATCGCGAGACCGAGTGTGTAAAATCCCAGCATGACGCCGCCCAGCACGAAGGCTGTAACGGGCGCTGCGAGAGCGGACGTCATCGCCCACGGAAGCAGCAGCGACAGCGCGATGAAGACTGCGGCCAGCATCACCATCACGGCCACGCGATCAACTTTATCGGCGAGCCAGCCGATCGGGAATTGCAGCACGCCGCCGCCGATCGTCATGACGCTCAAGAGCCACAGCGCATTGGATATGCTCACGCCGGCGGCCATCGCCACGTTCGGAAATAGCGAGAGATACGTGATCTCGGCAAAGCCGCCGATGAAGCCGCCGAGCATCCCCAGCGGCGCCAGTCGCAAGGCCGATAGCGCGCTGCCGGGATTGTCGTGAGCAAGGTCGGGGGCTAAGCGGCGAGCGAGCACGATCGGCACGCCGGCCAAGGCTGCGCCCGCCGCCCCGGCTAGAAACGGCATGATGCCGGTGTGGCCCAGCGAATCGACGATCAGCGGGCCAATCGAGAAGCCTGAGAAAAACGCAATTGCGTAAAGCGCGATGACGCGGCCGCGGATGTCGTCCGTCGTCACGGTGTTGATCCACGTCTCGCCGACGAGCCAGGGCAAGGCTATGCCAGCGCTCATGACGAAGCGTAGGGCGATCCAAGCCAAAGGACTATCGACCGCCGACAGAGCGGCGAAGCACAGGGCCGCCAACCCGCAACCTGACGCGATTGCCGTCACGGCGCCGATGCGGCAACGATCGACG
>JANOCZ010000028.1:0-6228 GCA_031412455.1 Hyphomicrobium sp.
CCGTCTCGCGGAATTTGCGCTTGGCGGCCGGCTCGACGAAGGAGAGTCGCCAAGCGCCAACAAAAACTGCGCGGATCCCCGTCACCCTCGCCCCCTCCCGTCATCCCGTCGCCGCGCATCGAAGATGCGCGGATCCGGCGGACGGGATCCACGCCTAGCCTCCGCACGCGACAGCTCTTTAATACACCCTGCCTCTCACTGCACCTCGGCTTGCACTTGGCACCGCGGCTTCTCCCCACTCCCCACTCCCCACACTTATCCCCCTCCTTAACCCTCCCGTAGCAATCCACCGCGCCCACTCCAAAAAACTTATCCTCGCACCACCACGCCGCGCGCATGGTCGCCACACCCCGCCGCGTCAGAAAAAGGGTTCAGGCGCGCTGAGCGTTTCGAAATGCGGCCGGGGTCGTGATGGGTTGCCAGCGAGATCAGAGCGCTGGGGATGTCTGCCGGCTTCGAGAAGTGCTGCACGAAGGTGCGGCGACGACGAGGTTCAACTCCCGCTCGAGAACATCGAGATGCGCGGGAGGCTGGCGGTATCGGCAACTCAAGGCTCACACAAACGAGCCTCAGTCAGGGAATGCACCGTTCAACCGTCAAGTCGCTGGGCGGATGCATGAACCCGAGGTTGGCACGATGCGGGGTGGCGAAGGCTGCATCCGAAACGAAACAAATAGAAGATCGAGGCTTTCGTCGCCCCGTCCCTTTTCTGACTGCTCGAACCTCACCGCGCCCGCGCGGCGCTGGACGCGAACCCATGTCCGCGCATCCATAAACCTTAATTTTCCGTTGACACCCACGTTAACCCATGTTAACCCATGACAGCCCGAAATGCTCTTCCGCACAAGGCACCAGGGTAAGGATCCGTGGCAGGGCGCCGGAACTGGATGAGGGCCCAGAACTGAGCGACCGCCACGGCCCACCGCCGCTATTTCGCGCCTTGCGGCCTCCGCGCTTGGCGGCCGGCTCGACGAAGGAGAGTCGCCAAGCGCCAGTGAAAGAGTCTTCCAAAGGATGGACCGCTTTGTCTCGACATTCACCAACAAGATCGACGCCAAAGGCCGGGTCTCAATTCCAGCTTCGTTCCGCGCTGTGCTCGAGCGCGACGGCTACGCGGGCGGCATCTATTGCTACCCCTCGCTCGATGCTGCAGCCCTCGATTGCGGCGGCGAAAGACTTGCGAAAAAGATCGATGGGCTTCTCAGCGGTCTGCCGGACTATTCAGACGAGCGCGATGAACTCTCTGTCGCGCTCTACGGCGACGTCCAAATTCTCACGATCGATGGCGACGGCCGCATCGTGCTTCCTGAAAGCCTTCGCGCCCACGCGAGCCTCGATGCCGCAATCACGTTTGTCGGCCTTGGCGACAAGTTTCAAATGTGGGAACCTCAGCGGTTCGAAAAACGCCGCGCCGAGGCCCGCAACAAAGTGCAGATCACACGAAAACTCTTCGGCGCGGGGAACGCCATCACTGGCGACGGTGATGGTGGCGACGGGGGAGCACGGGAATGAGGCGAGCTGGCGCGCCGGGGGGCGCTGCACACAGCACTGATAAGCTGCGCAACCGCCACCTTCCCGTGCTGCTCTCGGAAGTCATCGAGAGCCTTGCGCCCAAAGACGATGACCTAATCATTGATGCGACGTTCGGCGCTGGGGGCTACACGCGCGCGATACTCGAAATTGCCCGTTGCCGCGTGCTCGCCTTTGATCGCGACATCACCGCGGTTCGCGCCGCCTCTGAGATGTGCGCCGAATTCGCCAATCGCCTGACCGTCATCAACCAGCCGTTCGGCCGGATGGAAAACTTCGCGCGCATCGCAGAAACACCCCACAACCAAGCGACGATCGAAGGCCCGTTCGTCGATGCAGTCGTCCTCGATATCGGCGTGTCCTCGATGCAGTTGGACCAAGCTGAACGCGGCTTCTCGTTCCAATCAGACGGCCCACTCGACATGCGCATGTCGGCCGCCATCGATCCGCTGAGCGGCGAGCCAACAAACCCCGGCGACAGCGCCGCCGATTTTCTCAACGCTGCCGATGAAGAAGCAATTGCCAACGTCATCTACACTTACGGCGAAGAGCGCAAATCGCGCAGCATCGCGCGCGCGATTGTCAAAGCGCGCACCGAAAAGCCGCTGACCCGCACACTTGAATTGGCCGACCTCGTGCTGCGAGTCTTCCACGGCCGCAAGATCGACGGCCGCCATCCAGCGACGCGCACATTCCAGGCGCTGCGCATCTACGTCAACGACGAGCTCGGCGAACTTGTCAAAGCGCTCGTCGCGGCCGAGACGATCCTGAAGCCCGGCGGACGCCTCGTCGTCGTCACGTTCCACAGCCTCGAAGATCGCATCGTCAAGAGATTCCTGACTGCGCGCTCAGGCCGCCAAGTGCACGCCTCGCGTCACATGCCGAGCCAACAATTATCGCCATCGATAAAAAGCGATGCGCCAAGTTTCCGAATTATTAACTCCCGCCCGTTAACACCTTCTAAAGGTGAATTGGATGTCAACCCGCGTGCGAGATCGGCTCGCCTGCGCGCCGCAATCAGAACGGACGCGCTAGCCTGGCCGATGCAACCCGGTGAATTGCAGATCCCCTCACCCGACGTCTAGCCGCCGATCACCTCGGATCGACAAGGAGTGATATGATGCGTCTCCTCAATATCGCCGGCTTCTGTTTCGCTCTCGCCAGCGCATTCATGCTCTACGGCCTGAGCTACGAAACGCGCCGGCTTGAAACCCAGGTGCAAGCGCAAGAGCGCGCCGCCGATAAGGCCCGCACCGACATCGCGGTCCTGAAAGCCGAGCGCAGTCACTTGAGCCGCCCCGAGCGCATCGATCCGTTCGCCCGCCAGCTGGGCCTGATGCCGCCGCGTCCCGATCAACTCGTCGCGCCAGCCGTGGCCTCGATGCTCGACGAAGAAGCGCCTCCGCAACTGCGTCGCTTGGCAGAGGGCGAATAGCGTGATCGACACGCCCGCACGCGCTCTGACGGCCAGCGAACGCCAACGCCGCCGCGCGCCAGTCGTCAACGGCCTCTTGATCGGCGGCGCGGTCGTTGCGTTCTCGGCCGTGGGCATCCAGGTGCTGAACCTCGGCATGACGGCGCGCACGCACATGTCGATGGCCGTTGCCGAACCGGTCGCAACGAGCTTCAGCCGTCCCGACATCATCGACCGCAACGGCCGCTTGCTCGCAACCGACGTCGAAGCGCCCTCACTGTTTGCTGATCCAGCGATCCTGCTCGATCGCGATGAAGTCGTCGAAAAACTGACGACGGTTTTGCCGGGCCTCGATCAAAACGATCTGCGCGCCCAACTGGCCGACAAGACGCGCCGCTTTGTTTGGATCCGTCGCGGCTTGTCGCCAAAGACAGCGCAGAAAATTCACGACTTAGGCTTGCCCGGCTTAGCGTTCAGGCGGGAATTGCAGCGCGCCTATCCAGCGGGCGAACTCGCGGGCCATGTGCTGGGCTCCGTCAACATCGACAACAAGGGCACGGCCGGCATCGAAAAATATATCGACGACGTGGTCGGCGTCGATGCCGTGAACTCCGCTACGCTGTCGTCGCGCGCACCTGTCCGCCTGTCGCTCGATGTCGGCATCCAGCACGCGCTTGAAGACGAATTGGATACCGCCGTCCGCCGCTACCACACAGAAGGCGCAGCAGGCCTCGTGCTCGACGTACAGTCGGGCGAAATCATAGCCAGCGCCTCGCTCCCGCGCATCGATCCCTCGCGCCCAACGGCAGCACTCGATGCGGCCCACATCGACAAGATGGCAGGCGGCACGTTCGAATTGGGCTCCGTCTTCAAAACGATGACGGTTGCGATGGCGCTTGATGAAGGATTGGTTACGCCGGCAACAACACGCGACGTGCGCGAGCCGCTGCAAGTCGGCCGGCACACAATCAGCGACCTGCATTCGGCTGGTCGGCCGCTGACCGTCGCAGAAATATTCACGCACTCCTCGAACGTCGGCGCCGGCATGCTGGCGCTCGAAGCGGGTCCCGATCGCATGCGCGGATTTTTCCAGAAACTCGGCCTGCTCGATCAGCTCAAGACCGAGGCGGGCCCGGTCGCTGCCCCGCAGCTACCCAAGCGCTGGGAACGCGGCGAACTCATCACCGCGTCCTACGGCTACGGGCTCGCTGTCGCGCCGCTGCAATTTGCGACCGCCGCCGCGTCGATCCTCAACGGTGGGCTGAGCGTTGCGCCGACCTATCTGAAATATCAGCCAGGTACCAACGCGCGCGCGACGCGCCTCGTGACGCGTGAAACCTCGACCGCGATGTCCCGCCTGTTCCGCGCCAACGTGATCGACTCCGACGGCACCGGCAAACGCGCCGACGTGCCGGGCTATCGCGTCGGCGGCAAGACCGGCACCGCCGAACGCGCTGACGGCGGCCGCTACGAAGAAAAGGCTGTCCTCTCGTCGTTCCTCGGCGCGTTCCCGATGGACAACCCGCGCTACCTGACATTTGTGCTTCTGTTCGAACCGAAAGCATCGATCGAAACCGGCAATCAGCGCACGGCGTCAGCCAACGCGGCACCTGTCACCGCGCGTTTGATCGGCCGCATCGCCGGTCAACTGGGTGTGACGCCGATGAGCCTCGTTGCTGCCCAGTAGTTGCGCCTTAGTCCGTCACTGAATTTGACGCTGACCGAGCCGCGACTTAGAAACGCGAAAGAGTTGGCGAACGAGGCATAGCCAGCGCGAGGGAATATGCGGCTCAGCGACGTCCTGCCTGCCGAGATCGTGGCCCCGCCGGGATCGGGCGGAATCGAGGTCGTCGGCATCACCGCGGCAAGTTCAGCGGCAGCTCCCGGCGTAATCTTTGCCGGCCTTCCGGGCTCGATCACCGACGGCGCGGACTATATCCCAGACGCAGTCGCGCGTGGCTCCAGGGTAGTGATCGCCGGCCGCGGTAAAGCAGCGTCCGTCCCGCCCGGCGTCACCCTGATCGAAGTCGCCAATCCGCGCCGCGCATTAGCCCTCATCGCGGCCCGCATGAGCGGCAAGCAGCCGGCAACGACCGTCGCCGTCACGGGCACAAGCGGCAAAACTTCGGTCGCCGATTTTACGCGCCAGATTTTTGCTCAACTCGGCCACCAGGCCGCATCGCTTGGCACGATTGGCGTCGTCAAACCATCAGGCGCGATCTATGGCTCGTTGACGACACCCGATCCCGTGACCTTGCACGCCACGCTGGCCCAGCTCGCGCAAGAGGGCGTCACGCATCTGGCTTTTGAGGCCTCGTCGCACGGCTTGGATCAGCATCGTCTCGATGGCGTTGCGTTGACGGCCGCCGCCTTTACGAACCTTGGCCGCGATCATCTCGATTATCACCCCAACGTCGATTCCTACTTCGCCGCCAAGATGCGCCTGCTGCGAAAGATCTTAAAGCCCGGGCAAACGATCGTGATCAATGCCGACGGCGCCTACGCGAGCGACGTGATCGCGGTTGCCCGTACCCGCGCTTTGAACGTGATGACGGTCGGCGCGGCAGGAAAGGACTTAGTGCTCGTGTCCGACACACGCGACGGATTTAAGCACCACCTGAAAATCGCCCACGCGGGCGCAACATATGACGTGTTGCTGCCGCTCGTTGGCGCGTATCAAGTTGAAAATGCGCTGGTCGCGGCAGGCCTTGCCATCGCTGCTGGAGAAGATCCGCGTGGCTCGATCCAAGCCCTCGCGTCGCTGAAGGGCGTACCCGGCCGTCTCGAAATCATCGGCGAAGCAAGGGGCGGCCTGGCCATCGTTGATTACGCCCATAAACCCGAAGCCCTCGAAGCAGCGCTCCGCGCCTGCCGTCCGTTCGCCACCGGCCGTCTGATCTGCGTGTTCGGCTGCGGCGGCGATCGCGACAAGGGCAAGCGGCCGCTCATGGGCGCTATCGCGATCGACAAAGCCGACGTCGTCATCGTGACCGACGATAATCCGCGCAGCGAGACGCCAGCCAGCATCCGCGCCGCAATTCTAGCCGCAGCACCCGGCGCACGCGAGATCGGTGATCGGGCCGAAGCCATCGCCACAGCGGTTGCCATGATGGCCAAAGGCGATGTCGTACTCGTCGCTGGTAAGGGCCACGAAACCGGCCAGATCATCGGCGATCGCGTCGTCCCGTTTTCCGATCACGAAGAGCTGCGCCGCGGCCTTGAAAGCAAAGCCAAAGCATGACCGCCCCGCTGTGGACCTTGACCGAACTGATCGCAGCTTGCGG
>JANOCZ010000029.1:0-5965 GCA_031412455.1 Hyphomicrobium sp.
TGGTCTCCAGGTTCGCGCCGGCAGTGAAATCGCCAGACTCGTCTTTTCGTCCCGCGCCTAAGAGTTGAGAAACACCGGCTCTGCCGAATTTATCAAACTTATCGATCGCACGCAGCACAATCAGGCGGCGCGAGGCATTCGCATCGCCGCTGAGCCCGGCGGACTCCATCAATCCGTCGAGAACTTTGCGGTTTGAAACCTTAATCACGTAGTCGCCGCGCTTAATGCCGAGCGCCTCTAACGCATCGGCGGCCAGCATGCACATCTCGGCATCGGCCGCGATGCTGTCGCTGCCGACCGTATCGGCGTCAAACTGCATGAATTGCCGGAAGCGCCCAGGCCCCGGCTTCTCGTTGCGATAAACTGGCCCGAACGCATACCGCCGGAACGGCTTTGGCAACCTGTCGAAATTCTGCGCGACGTACCGCGCGAGCGGCGCCGTCAAATCATAGCGCAGGCTCATCCATTGCCCGCCTTCACCAGAAGAGTCCTCGTCTTGCAGCGAGAAGACGCCGGCGTTGGGCCGGTCCTGGTCGGGAAGAAACTTGCCCAGCGCATCCGTGTATTCGAGCGCCGGCGTCTCGAGCGCGTCGAACCCGTAGCGCTCATAGACGCCGCGGATCGTTTGCACCATGTCATTGAGGCCGGACAGTTCCAAAGCCTCGATGTCGCGAAACCCCTTCGCGACCCGCGCCTCGGGCCGGTTGTTCTTGCTATTATCGGACATGACTTTTTGAGGTTGCTGAGGCACCGATCGGCACCCGGAATGCGTTGAGCCGCCTTATAGCGGATGGCCGATGGCAGCGAAAGCCGCCTTCAGGCGCGACGAAACCGCGGAAAACGATCGGCGAGGCGGCGCAATCGCGTACTTTCCCGCGCCCGCCCCATGAATCGCCCCATGAAACGCCCCCGGAATCGATGGAACATGGCCCGTGGCAAACCGGCCAGATCGCGCGCAATGATCAGATCGTGAAGCAACTCCTCGTTTGCCCCGAGGCCCTCGAGTGTTGGCGTCAGCAGTGGATCCTTGCCGCTGCTGAACTCGAACCGCCGCACGCCGTTTTCGACAAAGAATTCGATTGCCTCCAGGCAAATGGCACGTGCGGGTGACGGCTCATCGGGGTCGCTCGCGTGGCTGGACATCGCCAAGACGTGGAACGACGCGTTATTGCGAATACCAAACAATGTCGCGATCGTCTCCGGACCTTTGGCGAGCGTGAAGATATACGCAAAGCCGGCCTCGGTGCCATCGATCGCCAGCCGTTCGTAGAACTGCCGGAACTTGAGTTCGCTGGCCGCATACGCGAGACCCGCAGCCGCAAAACGCGCCGCCCGTTGCTCATCCAAGAGTGAGTAGGCTCGCGCAACATCTTCCGGCAAGACGGCGCGCGAGAACACCGGGGCAATGTCCACCGTATTCCGGCGAACGCGGCGCCAATCAGGTTTGACGTTGGGACGCGGCAGCGCGGCGCTGAATTCCTCAAACGAGCCGGGCACGGTGATGACCCGCGCCGGTTTCCGCGACGGTGAGCATTTGGCAACCCGCAAAAGCGGATTGTCTCGTTCGCCGATCTCGCGCGGCATTTTCTCAAGACGAATGATATCGACGTCGTGCAACGCACGGCGCACCGCTCGCCACGTGCGGCGGATCGAGCGCGGCTTGGTCAACAATGCCGGCCCAAGCATTGGGGCACCAAGGTCTGCGACGCCAAGATCGGCGTACCGCGCCACCCGCAATGAACGCTTGCGCGCGACAATCAGCGGAAGAACGAGAGCAACTTCGCCTGAATTGCGCTCCGTCACGACAACAACGCGCGGCGTCGCTTTCAGCGCGGGCGCCAGATCCTCATAAACGAGCGTCAACCAATTGAGCGTTTGAAATCCGTTGCACGCGAGACCTCCCTGCACGGCCTCGAGTGCGGCCAGCGCGTCATCCGCACCGTCGAAAATCTCAACCATGAATCGCGGCTCGCGGCGCCACACAGCGCGGGGGCGTCGAACGGGCTCAGCCGCTAATGTGGTGTCATCGCTGAGGCTCGTCATGGTCATCGTCGTAATCGGCCCTTCGGCGCGAATTGCACCCAAACACCGGCACGCAGCCGAAACTTGGTGGCAACGCGCGAACGCAGCCGACCACGGACTTGTGGCGCATCTTGGAAGAATGCAAAACCGCGAACGGCTTGCTTGGTGAATTTCGAACGGCGCATACGCAATACAATCAACGTCGTCTGGTCGAACCGACACGGAAGGCGGAGTACGACCCGTCGATTATGTCGGTTAAACGCTGGCCGTCAACGGCAGCGACCCCTGCAACAAAGCGAAAGTCTTATCCAGGTCCTGCAATCGCGGCTGCAGCTCCAACCAGAAATCCAGCTTCGAACACCTGTTGAATAGCGTCGAGCCCGCCCGCCCACGGAGTATGCGTGCGGCGGCGATAGACGGAGATGAGCGGCAGTGCCGCCAGTCCACCGCCAATGAGTCCGAATACGAAGGTTAACGGGCTGAGTAACACGAGCCCCGGCAAGACAACGAAAGCGCACGCGAGGGCGAAGTCGGAGCTGGCCAAGTTGTCGTCGCCGCGGGGTTCAAATTGCATGACAGCGACGATGGCGAGGCGCGCAGCTGCGAACCCGGCAATCAGCGCAAGGATCACAGAAATCGGCCCCATGGTCGAGAGCGCCACGCCCTTGAGCGCCAGGATCGCGATCATCGCGAGCGCGCCATAACTGCCAATGGCACGACTTGAATTGCCATCGACCGGCGCATCGGCCACGTCCGGGCCAAACTGATCGGCCGCGCGCGCAAGACCCGTCTCATGCCGCGCCCCGGTCAGCGCGACGCCAGCTATGAGGCCCAACACGACCGGCAACGGCTGCGGCAGGAACGTCGTTGCAAAGGCGATAACCACGCCGGTCAAAACGCCAACGCCTAGACCCACGAGCGGAAAATACTTTGCGGCGTGCGAATTGAGAACCGGCACGTCGCTGTCCCGGCTCAGATCGGGGAGGATCGTCAGCAGTCCAATCGCGCGCTGAAACAGTTGCCACTCATGGCCCCACATCCGCCCATGACCCTCCCGCGCAACAGCTCGTCATCCCCGGATGTAGTCATCGACGCCGCGTGGCGGCTGCGGAACCGGCGTCGAATACCCCTCGAGCCCTTCCATGCCCGGCGGCACCGGACCACCGTGCGCCCAGTCCAGCAGCTCGACCGTATGCACGACGGGATAATCGAGCGCCGTTTGCAGCTGGCTGATGCAGCCGATATTGCCGGTCGCAACGACTTCGGGCCGCAGCGCCTTGATGTGTCCAGCTTTGCGATCGCGTAATTCAGACGCGAGTTTCGGCTGCAGAATATTATAGACACCGGCCGACCCGCAGCACAGATGCCCCTCGGCGATATCGAGCACGCCGAAGCCAGCTTTTTTCAACAACGTCTTTGGTTGCCAGGTGACGCGCTGACCGTGCTGCAGCGAGCACGCCGCGTGGTACGCAACCTTAAGACTCGACCACCGCTTCGGCGGGCCGATATCGTGCTCGCTCAGAAATTCGCTGATATCTTTAGTCAGCGCCGACACCTTCGCCGCCCGTTCCGCATATCCAGGTTCGTGAGCGAGCAAATGACCGTAGTCTTTGACCGTCGTCCCGCATCCCGACGCGTTGATAATGATGGCATCGACATTGCCGCGCGCAATTTCTTTCGACCACGCATCGACATTGCGTTTGGCAGCAGCGATCGCGTGATTTTCCATGCCGATGTGTTGCGTGAGCGCGCCGCAACACCCAGCGCCGTCAGCGACGACGACGTCGACCCCGCCCCGCGCCAGCAACCGGATCGTCGCGTCGTTGATTTGCGGGCGCAAAACCTGCTGCGCACAGCCAGCGAGCATGATGACCCGCGCCGTCCGCGGCCCCGTGGTCGCAGCCGTGCCCGGCCCTTTGAAGCGCGGCGAACGCCCGCGCCGCACGGGTGCGAGCTCGCCCATCGCCGCAAGCTCGCTCAAACCCAATCGACGCAACATCGGCGCCATCCGCCGGCCCAACGGTGCCGCCTTAAGCGCCAGCCGAAATCGTCGCGGGTAGGGAATGACGGCAGCGAGCATGCGCCGCACGACCCGGCTTTTGAAACCGCGCTGACCGGTCTTCTCGATGTGATTGCGGCCAATCTCGACGAGATGCATGTAATCGACGCCCGAAGGACACGTCGTCATACACGAGTAGCAAGACAAGCAGCGATCGATGTGCGTCGAGATTTCAGGTTTGGAATCGATCCCCTTCTCGAGCATGTGCTTGATGGCGTAGATGCGCCCGCGCGGGCTGTCACGCTCATCGCCGAGCAACACGTAAGTCGGGCACGTCGCCGTACACAATCCACAATGCACGCACCGGCGCAGGATACTCTCCGCGTCGGCGATTGCTGGATCCATCAATTGTTCGGCAGTGAAATTGGTTTGCATGGTGTCCAGTTTAGCGGGCTTCGACGCAGCATCCTATTACATATCGGCATACATCCGGCCGCGATTGAGCAGACCGAGCGGGTCGAATGCCGCCTTGATGCCGCGCGTCACCCGCTCGACCTCGGGCTTCATCGGCTCAAACACATCGACCGACGCCCGGACGTCCGCGTGCGCGCGGATCAGCGTTGCATGTCCACCGCGCACCGCAACCGCCCGGCGCACGTCCGATGCCCCAGCGTCCGACGACGACGGCACCTCAAGCCAAATCAACCCGCCCGACCAGTCATAAAACGCCGTCGCGGGCATGAATTTTTGGATCGCCGCGACGATCTCCGGCGCTTTGGTCGGCACCGTCGAAATGCGCCACAGGCTCGTGTCTTCCGAAAACGGCAAGACGGAGAGATAACGCAATTCGCTCCACAACCCCCACGTCGGCTCGGATGCAAGTTCGATCGGCGTGCCGAAAATCCTGAGCGCGTCTTTCAGTTTTTCTTTTCGGTACTCGACCGAGGATGCGAAATTTTCGATCCGCACTAGCGTCAGCGATTGACCAAGTGACGCGAGCTGCACATTACTGAGCCGGCCCGCAGCCTCCTTCGGCAGATGCACGGCACCGGTGACTTCAAAAGGTGTGCCCATTGCGGTCGTCAGCGCTTCGATCGCCAAGTCGTCTGGCAGATCGCGATAGACGAGCGTCAACATCGCTTCGGGCAACGGCACGACCTTGAACGTCACTTCGGTCAGGATCGCCAGCGTTCCCCAGCTTCCAGTCACGCTGCGCCCGAGATCGACGCCAGTCACGTTCTTCATAACCCGGCCGCCCGATTTGAATAATTCAGCCCGGCCGTTGACGGCGCGCACGCCCAGCAGATGATCACGCGCGCTCCCCGATGCGATGCGTCGCGATCCAGAAATGTTCGTGGCAAAGACGCCGCCAATCGACAGCGCACCGGCCGGTGCCCCGGTGGTAGGTCCCATATCGACGGGCTCGAACGGTAACATTTGGCCGCGCGAGGCAAGCTCGGACTCGATTTCAAACAGCGGCGTCCCAGCACGCGCCGACATCACCATTTCTGTCGGCTCATAAAGCGTGATGCCGCGCAACGACACGGTCGAAATCACGATATTCGCCGACGACGGACGGCCGGTATTTCGCAGCGCCCCGTGACCGACGATCTCCGCGGGCACTTTCTGTGCGGCGAGCTTGGCGACGATCGACTGCAATTCCCACTCGGCCGCAGGGCGCACCAGCTCAATCACGACAGGCTCCAGCTCTGATCAAGGCCAACGTCATGCGGCGCGCGAGGCCCCGGCGTGCCCGAAGTGGGGCTGCCCGGCATCAAGCGGAAATACTTTGCCGGGGTTCAAAAGCCAACCCGGATCGAACACGGTCTTGATGCGCATCTGCACCGTGAGATCGATCTGGGAAAATTGCACATGCATAAGGTCGCGCTTTTCGATTCCGACGCCGTGTTCGCCAGTGAGACACCCGCCGACCTCGACGCACAG
>JANOCZ010000030.1:0-1980 GCA_031412455.1 Hyphomicrobium sp.
CTGAAGCTAAGCGCGATCTCGCCGAACTGAAATCGACCGCTAAAGCGCTGCCTTCATCCAGCCGGAAGCGATTAAAGCCGGAGTAAACTTAAAAGCAGGCCAGCCACGAAAATTCTGGGGTTTGTGCTGTCTGGATCAAGAACATACATAAGCCTCCCCCCGAACATCTCGCTTGACATATAAATATATGTTTATATGTGTACCGGATGGATCGCTCCGCCGCCGCCCTCTCGACCGAAACTCTCGTCACCGCGCTCAAGGCCGCGGCCGAACCAACGCGCCTGCGCATTCTATTGCTGCTGGCCGCTGGTGAGCTGAACGTCAAGGATCTGACGGTCATTCTAGGCCAGAGCCAGCCGCGCATCAGCCGTCATCTGAAACTGTTGACCGAAGCCGGTCTGGTTGAGCGCTTTCGCGAGGGCAGCTGGGTCTATTTCCATATCTCGGATCGTTTGCCGGGAGGCAGGCTGGCCCTCCGTCTGGTCGCCGAGATCGCCATAAGCGAAGCCGACGTGCGCCGCGACCGCGAACGGGCCGACGCGTTGAAACGCGAGCGCGAAGCCGCAGCCCAAGGATTCTTCGCCAAGCATGCCGCCGATTGGGACCAGATCCGCTCGCTGCACGTGTCCGAGCGCGACGTCGAAGGCGCGATGCTGTCAGCGCTGGGTCCAGGACCCTTCAACTATTTTCTCGATCTGGGCACAGGCACCGGCCGAACGCTCGAACTCTTTGCGCCCCGCTTTCAACGAAGCCTCGGTATCGACGTCAATCAATCGATGTTGACCTACGCGCGCGCCAAGTTGGCCAAAGCCGGCTTGCAGAATGCTCAAGTCCGCCACGGCAACATCTACGCGTTGTCGCTGGCCGATGGGCAGGCCGACGCGATCGTCATGCATCAGGTCCTGCACTTCCTATCTGATCCGGCCTTGGCAATCCGCGAGGCCGCGCGCGTTTTAGCGCCGGGCGGCCGTATGTTGATCGTCGATTTTGCACCGCACGATCTCGAATTTCTGCGCGACGCGCAGGCCCACGAGCGGCTCGGCTTTTCGCATGAGATCGTCAACCAGTGGCTGGTGGACTCGGGCTTGACTCCGAAAGGCGCACGCGATTTGGCAACGCCGCGAGCATCCGTCGGCGCCGACAAACTGACCGTTTCGCTGTGGCTTGCCGAACGCCCTGTCGAACCGCAGACTGATCGCAAGCCAAAGGCCCAGCAACCGGCATCCGGCACTGACATAAAACTCGAGGAGGCCCGCTAATGTCCAACTCCATGCCCCCGGCAGTCACGCCTGTAGGCACCAAAGCTGAGCGCAAAAGCCGGCTCCTAGGCGATGGCGACATCGTCGTATCGTTCGAATTCTTCCCGCCCAAAACCGACAAGATGGAAGAGACGCTGTGGACGTCGATCACGCGCCTCGCCCCGCTGCGTCCCGATTTCGTGTCAGTGACCTATGGCGCCGGTGGCTCGACGCGCGAGCGCACGCACGCGACCGTCACGCGCATCATTCGCGAAACGGGTTTGCGCCCGGCCGCGCATTTGACGTGCGTCAACGCCACGAAAGAAGAGGTCAATGCCGTTGCCAAAGACTATTGGGACGCGGGCGTCCGCCACATCGTTGCGCTGCGCGGTGACCCTCCCGAAGGCCCGGGCACAGCGTACACACCCTATCCGGGTGGGTATCAAAATGCCGCTGATCTCGTCGATGGCTTGAAGCGCATTGCGGCGTTCGAGGTGTCCGTCGCCGGCTATCCCGAAAGGCATCCCGAAAGTCCCTCGCTCGAGGCCGACATCGAAAATTTGAAAGCCAAAGTCGACGCCGGCGCCGATCGCATCATCACTCAATTCGGCTTCGATAACGTCTATTTCCTGCGCTATCTGGAGCGAGCCCGCTCAGCCGGCATTTGGGTGCCGATCACGCCTGGCATCGTGCCCATTCACAACTTCAAGCAAGTTGCGGGGTTCGCGCGCCGCGCCGGTGC
>JANOCZ010000031.1:0-3418 GCA_031412455.1 Hyphomicrobium sp.
GTAACGGCCGCGCCAGTCGACGCGAGGCCCGTAGCGTTGAGCGTAATCGCGTCGGTGTTCGCCGTGATCTGATTGCCGAGTAGGTTGACGTTGGCGTCAGTCGCGAGCAGGCCGCTTTGCAGCGTCGAGATGTTCGCCGCGTTCTGAGCGACGCCGGCGGTGTTGGTGAGAATATCGTTGGCCTGAGTTGTGACTTGGCCTTGGAGATTTGTAACGGCCGCGCCGGTCGAAGCGAGGCCCGTAGCGTTCAGCGTAATCGCGTCGGTGTTCGCCGTGATCTGATTGCCGAGCAGGTTGACGTTGATCTGCGTGGACAGCAAATCACCCTGCAATGTGCCGATGGCGGCGGTATTTGCGATCAGTGCATTATTTTGAAGATCGACTTGGCCTTGGAGGCCCGTTAGCGCCGAAACGGTGGTGTTTATAATGTCGGTGTTCGCTGTGACACCGGCCTGGAGCGTGGTCAAAGCGGATGTGTTGGCCGAAATCGCGCTGGTATTGGCGAGGACATCGACCTGCAAGCCATTCAGCAGCGTGGTGTGCGTAGACAACAAGTTGGTATTCAACGTCGTGCTGGTCTGGAGTGTACTGAACTGCCCTTGCAGCAGGGTTACGTCACCCTCGATCGCCAGCACCTGATTTTCAAGGGTCAGAAGATCCTGGGCCAATGACAAAAGGGTTTGCGCCTGAGCGTCCGCGGGCGACATTGCGGCGGCTACAGCCAGCGCCGCGCACCCTGAGCGGAAGGCCGCAGGTATTTTGATCCGGCTCACGAATGGTGAATTGTCATAGCTACGCATGGCGAGGGTGATCCCTGTTTCGCAATTTAAGTGAAATCGAACGCTTCGGTCGTGGCGTACTTAGGGTTGCGTAAAATGGTAAATGTTCTATTTAAGATTGTACCATTTAGGCGGCCGGACTTAGTTCGAGGTCATTCGTTGATTGCGAATTGGTGGTCTCGCGCTTGGCGTTGTCATTTGATATATATAGGACTGTTGAATTTGACGTTTCGATAGTCTCAATATTGAATTGAGACGTGCCCTAATTCGATAATTCGTCAAATATTGTTTTAAATTCCGGCTAATCGGGTTGCGGCTAAATGCTTTCCGGGATGGGGCATCATCATTATAGCCCCTTGCCTCAGGCAAAGGGTTGGGGCGAAGAGCTACGCGTGACGATTATCGTCTGCTCGAAAAATTTGCTGCGTGCAAAACTTCGATGAGACGCATCAATTCGGGGATATCGCCACTACTCGTCCCTCGGCGTCTCCCCACCCCGCTGGGGAGGGCAGTGTGTGCGACGGCAGCACTTTTCCGAAGCGGACGACAACTGTCGTGTTCTCGATGAGATTATCAGTCGCAACGGATGTGGTGCATCGCGGTGGTCAGCCCTTGATTAGTCGCGCCAGCCGGGCGCACCAATGCTCGGCGGCAGCGCGCTCATCGAAGCCGCCCAATTGCAGTGCGGGCTCGTCAGCCAGCGCGAGGCGAATTTGGTAAAGCGGGCCTTGGCTTTCTCGCTCGTGCTCGCTCACGGTTGGTGGCTGCAACGCGCCGAAATCGGCAGACACCTGTCGCGGCAACCACAACCGGCCCCGCCCACGGCCGCAGACACGTCGCGTGTTCGCATCAAAATGAAGTTGCTGCGGCTGTAGCGCCGCAACGGCGAGGAGGCCCATGAGAGCCGCGAAGCCGGCAAAGGCCAGCGCAAACACGGCAGGCCACAACAAGCCCATTTGCACGGGCGACCATGGAGTGCTGGCAACCATTCCAATGCAGAACGTGAGGCTCACCAAGCTCGCGGATGCCAAGGCGGCGAATCCCGTGAGCGAGCGAATTTCGACGTAGTCGATACCGCGCGCGTGCTCGGCAAAGCAGCTTGGGGAAATCTCAGACACTGTTGCGACCCTCTATGTGGAGCCCAGCTAATTCTACGCGTCGCGGAATGCTGTTTACCGACTAATTCACGCCTCAGCTAGGACGGAACCTTGCTTCCTCATCAATGGATACATTTGTGCCGTTGGCGGGAGACGCCGGCCGCCGTTCGCGGTTACAATCCCCTTGAAGCGGGGCGCGGGCGATGACAAGGTGCCTGCGTCCAGCGCTGCCGTGCGGCGGCAGCGATCGTTGGCGTAGTAGAGTGGGGTTGCGATGCGCGAAGTGGTCATCAGGGCCGGCGATGTGAGCGTTCGCGCCCGCCTTCTCGATACGCCGACCGCAGAGCGCATCTGGGCGGTGCTGCCGATCCAAGCGTCGGCGCGCACTTGGGGCGCGGAACTCTATTTCGAAGCTCCGGTCAGCTCGGCCGCCGAGCCTGGGGCCCGCGAAACGATCCGGGCCGGCGAGATCGTGTTCTGGCCTGAAGGTGACGCGATTGCCATCGGCTTTGGCCCGACCCCGCTGTCACGTACCAAAGCTGAAATTCGCCTGGCCAGCCGCTGCAACATCTGGGCGGAAGCCATCGACGATGTTCGGCAATTCAAAGCCATCCACGCTGGCGAGCCGATCTCGATCTGGGCCGCCTAGGGTGACGGCTCGACGACGGCTTTGACAACTCGCGATGGGCTGGCGGGCGGCATCGCACGAGAATACTTGGTGGGCCCGCCAGGGCTCGAACCTGGAACCAGACGGTTATGAGCCGTCAGCTCTAACCATTGAGCTACAGGCCCGCCAGCTCAGCGTCATATCAGAGTTCGCCATCGTCGCAAGCCTGCGAAAAAAATCTGCTGCAACAGATGTGTCTGCCCTGTTTTGTCCGCCAACGCCGCTTAGAAGGCCGTCTGGAAACTGGGGCTGCTTACTGAGGAAATGACTATGCATCTCGTCAAACGCACTCGAGCTTGGATGTTGGCGCTCACCGCCATGACCCTTGGCGCCACCCACTCCCAGCTCGCAGCAGAGGAAAAGAATATGGAACGCACGGTCACCGTATCGGCGGCGGGCAATGTTTCGGCTGAGCCGGACGAGGCGACGATCGCCACGGGGGTGACGAGTGAAGCAAAAACTGCGCGCGAGGCTATGTCGAAAAACACCGAGGCAATGAAGAAGGTCATCGCCGAGTTGAAGACGTCCGGCGTCGAGCCAAAGGACATCCAGACCACGCAGTTCAACGTCGAGCCGGTGCACGTCTATCCTAAGGAGGGCCAACCGCCGGTCGTGACCGGCTACCGCGTCAACAACATGGTCGCGGTCCGGGTCCGTGATTTGGAAAAGCTTGGCGCCGTTCTCGATCAGCTCGTGACGGTCGGTGCCAACCAAATGCAAGGCATCGCGTTCGAAGTTTCCAAGGCTGAGACCTTGAAGGATGAAGCGCGCAAAGAAGCGATGGCCAACGCGATGCGCCGCGCCCGGTTGCTGGCGGCAGCGGCTGGCGCCGACGTCGGCGAAGTCATGCAAATTTCGGAGGAGGTTACTGTCAC
>JANOCZ010000032.1:0-5289 GCA_031412455.1 Hyphomicrobium sp.
CACGGACAAAGGCGTCCTTGACTATGTCGTCGCGCGCTATGGCAACTACGTGCTGCTCAAGCCGCCATTGAACATGTCAACGCTTCTGTTGTGGATGTCGCCGTTGCTGTTGCTGATTGCGGGGCTTTGGCTCGGCCGGCGCGTTATGATTGGTGCAGCGCCCGATGCGCCAATGCCGGCGGATCAGCCGCTGTCGACTGGAGAGCGCGCAAAGTTGCAACGTATGCTCGGCGACGAAAACGCGAAGAGTTAGCGTGCTGCGCGCATGGCGTTCAAGGCATTGCGGATTGCCGCAATCGCAACCGCGGTGTTTGAAATCGGCTCGCTGATCGGGGTTGAGTTTGCGTCTTGCGATGTCGTGACCGTTCGCGACAGAACATAGGTCCCGACATTGATGCCGACGACTTCTGGGCCATCTGGCGTGTCGATCAGCAGGGGCGAGCCGGACGAGCCGCCGCCGGTATCGCAATCGTGAAACATCACGGCCTGGGGCGATGCGAAATCGTGGGCAATCGTCGCTGCAGTCGATCTAGCAAACGATTTGCGAACTATGCATGGCCCGGCGCGGCGCAGGTTCGGATCAGGCAAGTCGGCATGGACAGCGACTTGATAAATTTGTTTTGCGGCCGCCGCCTCGTCGATTTCAACGAGTGATTTATCGCTAATGCGGAGGCCGCCTGCCGAACAGAGCGGATTTGCGGTGCGCGCAATTGCCCAATCGCTGGCGGCTCCAATCGGCGGGGCGACGGCGAGCCGTGTTGTTCCTGAAATGATGTTGGGATTTGAAGCGCGCGCGCTGCTTCTAGCCAATGATGTCGTGACGCTTGGTTGCGCAGCTAAGCTGAACGATAAAGCGTTAAGGTTCGGCGCGGGCGTGGCCTCGGTGCCGAATAAGCAGTGGCTCGCGGTGGCGATCAGATCAGGGGCGACGCAGAAGGCCGTGCAGAACGCACCTGTTTGGGACGACACAAGTGTGCCGATCTTGGACTGTAGCGATTTGTCTTTTGCAGTCAGCAGCTGGCGCGTGTCGCGGCCGAAAACTGCGGCTTCGCTCGGGCTTGAGAGCGACGCGACGGCGGCCACGATCAAGGCCATGGCAGCCGCAACGCGGATCCACTCGAAGGCGCGATGCGGTGGGATATGGAGCACGGCTCTACTTTCGCTGCGCCGCGGATAAGCGCGACATTACCAACAGTTAAGAAGGCCGAAATGGTTCGGTAATCCCGCGTCCGCTAACTCAATTGACCAAGGCTTTCCTTACGCCTTTTGCAAATTGGAGATTACGGGATGCTCTCTTCCCATCGTTCGACCACGTTAAAAACTGTTTCAGCAAATATCAGGCCAGCCATTGCCGCTCTCGTCGTCGCCGGTTCGTTAAGCTTTGGCGCGGTGAGCGTGCTGACGCCGGCCGCCGCGCAATTGAAGCCCAATGAGACGGTCGAAACACCGTTCGGCCGTGCGCCTTTATCGTTCGCAGATCTCGTCGAGCGCGTTAAGCCTTCGGTCGTGTCGGTCTCCGTCGTCAATGACGGCGGTGCTGCGAAGATGGCCGAAAACCGCGGTGGTGGTGGCGGCGGCGGTGGCGGTGGTGCCCGGCCTGGCCAGCGTGGTCCCGGCGGCTTCGCATTGCCCGACCTTCCCGAAGACCATCCGCTGCACGACTTCTTCAAAAACCTGCCGAAGGATTTCGGTCAGGGTGAAGGCGGCGGCGGTGGCGGCGGCATGAAACCGAAGATCGTGCAGGGTCAGGGATCCGGGTTCGTTATCTCGGCTGACGGCTACGTCGTCACCAACAATCACGTCATTGACGGCGCTACCAAGATTCAAGTGCAGTTCGACGATGACCTGCGCGGGCTCGGCTCGAAGTTTGAAGCGAAGCTGATCGGCACCGATCCGCGCACCGACATCGCATTGCTGAAGATCCAGAGCGACAAGACGTTTCCGGCGGTCAAGCTGTCTGAAAAGACGACGCGCGTTGGCGACTGGGCACTGGCTGTCGGTAATCCATTTGGACTTGGCGGCACCGTGACGGCCGGTATTGTCTCGGCGTTGGCGCGTGACATCGGGTCTGGGCCTTACGACTATCTGCAGATCGATGCTGCCGTCAATCGCGGCAACTCGGGTGGTCCGACGTTCAATCTCGAAGGCGAGGTGTTGGGCGTGAACACGGCTATCTACTCGCCATCGGGCGGTAACGTTGGGATCGCTTTCGCGGTGCCAGCAAAAACCGTGGCCGAAGTCGTCAAACAGTTGAAGGAAGGCGGCACGGTCAATCGTGGTTGGCTTGGCGTTAAAATTCAGAACGTCGATGAAGACACGGCGGCGAGCCTTGGATTGACGGAGCCCAAGGGTGCGTTGATCAGTGAAGTTACGCCATCGGGTCCAGCTGCAGCGTCCGGGCTCAAAGCGCAGGATGCAATCCTGCAGATCAACGCCGACAAGATCGCCGATAGCCGCGACCTTGCGCGCAAGATTGCCGAGCTCGATCCAGACACGACCGTCGATGTCAAAGTTTGGCGCAACAACGCCGAGCAAGTGGTGAAGGTCAAACTGGGCCTCTTCCCTAATAGCCAAGAAGCTATGCTGAAGGGCCCCCCTGGCAGCGAGGGCGAAGCGACGCCTGACAAGCCGGCAACGCTGGAATTGAGCCAGCTCGGTTTGACGTTGATGCCGGCGCGGGCTGGCGGCGCCAAGGAAGGGGTCGCGATTGCCGAGGTCGATTCGGGCTCGGACGCAGCCGAGAAGGGCATCAAGGCTGGCGACGTTATCCTTGAGGTTTCGGGCCAGCCGGTCTTAGCTCCCGACGACGTCGTGAACGGCGTCAAGAAGGCTCAGGACATGAAGCGGTCAGCGGTCCTGCTGCACATCAAATCGGCGGACCAGAAGCGGTTCGTCGCCGTGCAGCTCAAGGATAAAAAGGGTTAAGCTTTAGCTTGCTCTTCTATCCGAAAAATCGATGGGGCGGCGTCTTCGTTAACGAGGCGCCGCCTCGACTTTTCTGAGTATGCCGTTAAACCATGTCATCTGACGGGTGAGTAGTTTGCTAGCGGGTGAGACACTCAATATGCGGGTTTTGGTGATCGAGGACGACCGCGAAACCGCGCAGTTCTTGCAGAAGTCGCTGAAGGAAAGCGGTCATACCGCCGATCTTGCGGGTGACGGCGAGACGGGCCTTGGGCTGGCCAGCGACACGACCTACGATGTTTTGATCGTGGATCGGATGTTGCCGCGGCTCGATGGATTGTCGGTCATCAAATCGCTGCGGGCCAACGGCAACCGGACGCCGGTTTTGATCTTGTCAGCGCTTGGCGAGGTCGATGATCGCGTCAAAGGCCTGCGTGCTGGCGGCGATGATTATCTGACCAAACCTTACGCCTATTCAGAATTGCTGGCGCGCGTCGAAGCGCTCGGGCGGCGCACCGTGCCTGAGGAACAGCAGACGCGCTACGCCGTCGGTGATCTCGTGCTCGACCGGCTTTCGCATCGTGTCACGCGCGGTGGCGAACACATTTTGCTGCAGCCGCGTGAATATCGGTTGCTCGAATATCTGATGCAACACGCGGGGCAAGTCGTTACGCGCACGATGCTGCTCGAGCACGTGTGGGACTATCACTTCGATCCGCAAACCAACGTCATCGATGTGCACGTCTCGCGGTTGCGCGCGAAGATCGACAAGAGTTTCGATAAACCATTGCTGCACACGGTGCGCGGCGCAGGATATACGCTTCGTGACGGCCCTGCTTGAACGGATGCTGAAAGTCGCGTCAACGACGGCCTTCCGCCTGACGGCGGCGGCGGTGGTGGCGCTGCTGCTTGCGGCGGCGATGATTACCGGATTGTTGTTCTGGCAGACGAACTCGATCCTGACCGATCAGGTTTTGGCATCGTTGCGGTCTGAGGCGCAGCTGCTGGCGGCCGATGCGAAGGCTGGCGGCTTGCCAGCGTTATCGACGACCGTTTCAGCGCTCAGCAAACCCGAGGGTGCTGGTCTCTATCATCTTAGCGACGCCGGTGGCGTCAAAGTTGCCGGTAATCTCAACCGGTTTCCTCCCGAGCTCGACAGCGAGGCGCAAGGCGGCGTGTTCCGCTACAGCCGGACGCAGAACGCGCACGGCGGAACGCGGCTTGCGGTTGCCATTCCCGTCGACATCGGCGGCGGCGGCAGGCTGATCGTTGGGCGCGACATCGAAGAGCAACGCGCGTTTGCCGACGCGATGAAGCGAACGTTTCTGATCGGCTTTGGCCTGCTGTCGCTGTTGGGACTCCTCGGCGGGTTGGCGATCAGCCGCTTCACGCTCAACCGGCTCGAATCGATCACGTCCACGAGCCGCTCGATCATGGAAGGCGATTTATCGCGCCGCATTCCCATCGACGGCCGAGGCGGGGAACTGGATGCGCTGGCGCTTAACCTCAACGAGATGCTCGACCGCATCGAGGGGCTGATGAGCGGCTTACGGGAAGTCTCCGACAACATCGCCCACGATTTGAAAACGCCGCTCAACAGGTTGCGTAATTCAGCCGAGGCGGCGCTGCGCGATAGTCGCGGGGAGGCGGCCTATCGCGAAGGCTTGGAGCGAACGATCGAGAAGGCCGACGATCTGATCAAAACATTCAACGCACTGCTGTTGATCGCCCGGCTGGAAGCGGGGCCCTTGCAGGATAGTTTAGAGCGGTTTGATTTGGGCGCGCTCGTCGATGACGTTGCCGAACTCTATCTTCCCGCCGCAGAAGAGGACGGGTTTGATCTCAGTGTCGCGACTGAGAAGGGCGTCGAGGTCATGGCAAACCGGCAGCTGATCGGCCAAGCGATCGCCAATCTGATCGACAATGCCATCAAATACTCGCGCGCGGGGACGGCCAACGGCGCGATCAAAGTGACAGCCGGGCGGCTAGCCGACGGCGCGGTCATATCAGTCAGCGACAACGGTCCTGGAATTTCAGCCGCCGATCGTTTGAGGGTCTTGAAGCGTTTCGTTCGGCTCGAAGAAAGCCGCACGAAACCCGGGACCGGATTGGGTTTGAGCCTTGTTGCGGCGGTCGCGCGGCTGCATCACGGAGAGATCCGGCTAGAAGACAATAAGCCGGGGCTCAAAGTCGACCTTGTTTTGTCGGGGCGGGTCGTTGTTCCACCGATAAAGGCGCACGCGGCAGGTGACGAGCGCATCCTGGTTGTTGCAAAGTGATGGGATGACAAGCCGCGATCAGGCAAATTTCATCGAACGTATTTGCGAAGCTCCCGTTTTCAATGAGGCGGCGGCTGAGCTTTCAGCTGAGTGCCTGGTCGCCGAT
>JANOCZ010000033.1:0-3697 GCA_031412455.1 Hyphomicrobium sp.
CACAGAACGCCGATGACCCAACCCTTCGCCTTCAATCTCATCAAGCAAAACGGCTCAGCGCGCCTCGGCGAAGTTCTGACGCCACGCGGCATCATTCGCACGCCAGCCTTCATGCCGGTCGGCACGGTCGGCACGGTCAAAGCGCTCTATCCAGATCAGGTGAAGAGCGCCGGCGCCGATATTTTGCTCGGCAATACGTATCACCTGATGCTGAGACCGGGGGCGGAGCGCGTCGCCAAGCTAGGCGGCCTGCATAAATTCATGCGCTGGGACGGACCGATCCTGACCGACTCCGGCGGCTTCCAGGTCATGAGCCTGTCCAAAATCCGCAAGATCACGGAAGAGGGCGTGAGCTTCCAATCGCACCTCGATGGCTCCAAACACATGCTCTCGCCCGAGCGCTCGATCGAAGTCCAATGCCTGCTCGGCTCCGACATACAAATGCAGTTCGATGAGTGCATCCAATTGCCAGCCGAGCGCAAAGATATCGAGCGCGCGATGGAATTATCGCTGCGCTGGGCCGAGCGCTCCAAGCTCGCGTTCGAGGCGCAGGTGGCACGTGGCGGCGCAAACCGTGGCCAGGCATTGTTCGCGATCGTGCAAGGCGGCACCGATGTTGAGTTGCGCCGCCGCTCGGCCCAAGAGTTGGTCGCGATGGACTTCCCCGGTTATGCAGTCGGCGGCTTGGCGGTCGGTGAAGGTCACGACGCAATGATCGCGACGCTCTCGGAAACGCTGCCGCATCTGCCAACGCACAAGCCGCGCTATTTGATGGGCGTCGGCACACCGCAAGACCTGATCGAGTCGGTGCGGCGCGGCGTCGATATGTTCGACTGCGTGCTGCCGACGCGCAATGGCCGCCACGGCTACGCATTCACGTGGAATGGCCCGCTCAACATGCGCAACGCCAAACACGCTGAGGATCTAGCCCCGCTCGATTCCGTCAGCACATGCCCGGCAGCGCACGACTATTCGCGCGCCTATGTGCATCACCTGACCAAGTCCGGCGAATATCTAGGCGCGATGATTTTGTCGTGGGTCAATACCGTCTTCTATCAGGATCTGATGGCGGCGATGCGCAAGGCGATCGCCGAAGATCGCTTCGATGCTTGGGCAGCGGAGACGCACGCGCGCATCAAGGCGCAACCGGCGTCGGAATAGTCCCTGTCACCCGTTCGCGATGCACCAAGTATAAGCCCGACGCGATAACGACGCCCGAGCCGATCAGCGTCCATTGATCGGGCACGTCGCCGAAGACGAGATAGCCGAGTGCGACCATGCTTAGTAACTGGAAATAGAGGAACGGCGAGACGCTCGACGCCGGTGCGAGCCGGTAGGCGAGGATCAACAGGTAATGTCCAAGCCCGCCGAACGCTCCGAGGCTCAAAATCTGCAGCCACTGCAGCGCGTCCGCCGGCCACACCCAATGCGCTAGCGCAATCGGTGCGCCGAGAATCGTCCCAGCCAGCAGCGCATAGAATAGCGTCACGAGCGGCGGATCGAACGTCGAGAGCTTGCGCGTGACGATCATGAAGAAGGCATAGGCGAGCATCGACAGGAACGAGATCGCGAACGCCCAGTGCACATCCGCAAAGCCGGGCCGCACGACGATCAAAATGCCGCCAAAGCCGACGAGGATGGCGAGCATCCGCCGCCAGCCGACCCACTCGCCGAGCAAGGGCCCGGCAAGCGCTGCGACAAGCAACGGCGCGAGAAACGCGATCGACACGGTTTGATCGAGCCGCAGATATTGGATCGCAATAAAATTACACACCGTCGTCGTGACCATCAGAAACGAGCGGATGATTTGCAACCCGAGCTTGCGCGTGCGCAACAGCTCGGGAATGGCGGCCGGGCCGAGCACGACGGTCATCAACAGCGCTTGGCCGACAAAACGCATCCACACGATCTCAGACGTCGGGATCTGCGTGCGCGATGCGAGATATTTCGCGGCCGTATCGAGACACGAAAACAAGGTAACTGCCGCGCACATTAACAGCACGGCCGTCATGCGGTCACTGAGCCCGCCGCGTTTGCTCGAGCTGTCATCCGTCGATTTTTGCATCACGATCGAGGTGTCCGGGTCTGGCGCGGGCCGTAGCTGGAGTGCCTTCATAAACGATAATTTCAGGCGCGGTCGCTGGCAGTGCGGATTTGCCATACCTTTGGCCGCGCTTTTCAAAGTTGCGGGCTTGCACGGCAGCGCAAAGCCCGCTACCCAAAAGCCGACGGGCCGGTAGCTCAGCGGTAGAGCACCCGACTTTTAATCGAGTGGTCGAGGGTTCGATCCCCTCCCGGCCTACCAACTTCCGCGGTCAAACACAGTGGCCAAAATCGAGCTCGCTAAAAATCGAGCATCATGACGTTGACGTCCGAACCAATGGCCATCTCAGGCGCATTGGCGGCGATCACGATCAGACAATTGGCCTCAGCCAGCGCCGAGATCATCGAGCTGTCCTGACTGGCGAGCGGCGTAACCGACGGCGGCAAGGCTTGGCGATCGAGCACGGCGCGCATGTAATGATCGCGCGGCCCATTACGCGCGAGCGGCACGGTGAGCGCGGCACGCGCCATCGGAAGGTTATCCTTCCGCCCGAGCAGCGCCGCAATGAGCGGCACGAGAAACAAGCGCGCGCAAATCATCGCCGACAACGGATTACCCGGCAGACCGAGAATCCGCTGCAAGCCTCGAGCGGTTGTCCGCGTCCCGAAGAACACGGGCTTCCCGGGCCGCATCGCGACTTTATAAAATTGCAGGACCGCCCCCGCTGCCTCGAGCGCCGGCCGAACGAGGTCGTGATCACCAACCGACGCACCGCCGATCGTGACCAGAATGTCGGCGCCGCGCGCCTCGTTGATCTTGAGCGCCAGATCATCGGCGTCATCATGCGCGATGCCGATCAGCTTGGCCTCAGCGCCGGACGCCTCGACCAGCGCCGCCAACCCGTACGAATTGGACGACACGATCTGCCCGGCGCCCGGACGATCGCTGGGCTCAACCAGTTCATCGCCGGTCGCCAGAATGGCGACGACCGGACGCCGCACGACAGCCAGCATCGCGTGGCCCGACGCCGCCGCCAGAAGAATATCGCGCGGCACGAGCGGCCGGCCCGGCTGCAGCACCACGTCGCCCTCATGAAAATCTTGGCCCCGCGGGCGCACGTTTAGCCCGAGGCGCGGCGCTGTCGGGATCACGACCGACGCGCCGTCGGCTTGCACATCTTCTTGAATGACGATCGTATCGGCGCCGTCCGGTAAAGGTGCGCCCGTAAAAATCCGCACCGCGTCGCCATGCTGCGTCGAACCCGCGAACGGATAGCCAGCCGCCGCTTCGCCAATAACGCGCAGCCGTGCCGAACCGCCAGTGCAATCGGCAGCGCGCACTGCATAGCCATCCATCGACGACGCATCGAACGGTGGGCTGGTCAGCGCGGCCATGAGCGGCGCCGCGAGTGTGCGACCCATCGCATGGCGCAAATCGACATGCTCAGGTTGAAGCGCTCCGGCCCCGGTTAGAATGTTCTGCAGCGCGTCAGTCACCGGCATCATTGCCATGAAGTGGGCCTCGACGTTATGGCTCAGCCTTGAAGTGTCCCGATGCTCCGCCGGTCTTCTCGATCAAGCGGATCGCGGAAATCGTCATGTTTTTGTCGGCGGCTTTCAGCATGTCGTAGATCGTCAGACACGCGACGCTGAC
>JANOCZ010000034.1:0-2944 GCA_031412455.1 Hyphomicrobium sp.
GGTGCGCCCTTTATACACGAATACTGAGTAAACGCGAGATGCCGAATAATGCAGGAAATTATCTCTTTTGTTCAACGAGTTGTCGGATTTCTGACCGCCGGGATCAAAGACGCGACCGTCACGCGCCCGGTCGCCTAGTGACACGGGTGCACGTGCGCTTTATCGCTCACGAAAACCGGCGCAAATCCACCGCCGAGCGTGCGGAAGTTGGTCGTTTGCCCTTGGTAGAGTCGGGCAGCGATGAGCTGAACCTCGCCGCGATACGTGTAGTTGCGCAGATCCGCTTTCATCGGATGCAGCTGACCGTCGATCGCAATGGCTCGCGCACTAGGTGGCACCAACTCCTGAGCCACAAAATCTCCGGCCAGAATCTCGGTCCAAACCTTGCGGGTGATCTTATCGCCTCGATAAGTAGCTTTTCCGCCATAACCCGATGCAGGCTTGAAAAACAGTTTGTTCCGCCGCGCCCACAGGTCGTCTGCATCAGCGCCATTGACGAGCACGGTCGCTGGAATTCCATCGCGGAGAGTCGCAACAACATCCTCGCTAACACCCCATCGTCGCAACGTCGCGCCCTCGCTTAACAGCACGAGGTTCTTCTTGTTAGCAAACAAGGCGTGGGCTCGCGGATTGGGCGTCACAACGACGTCGCCCGCCATATATGCGCCGCGCAGTGCACTCGTTTCCGGAAGCCCGAGCTCGAAATCAGTCAGCCGGTTGTAGACGAAGTCGATACGCTGTGGACCCAGCCACAGAGCGCCGTCGCGATGCGCGAGTTCCTCGGAGGCGCCGATCAAAGCTGTCAGTCCGCGAGCCTGGAACAGCCGCTGAAACAAAACGAATTCCGGATAAAGGTATTGCGTGTTCGGAGATTGATCGATGATCGCGATCGACTGGAGCGGGCGTGATCGGCCCTGCGAACGCCACTCGCTTTCAATGCTTGCCATGAACTTGTCCAACAGCGCCTTGATGTCGAAGCGGCCGGCAGCCGCCGACATCTCGGTGCAACACGCCCGCTGGGCTTGCAGCAAGTAGGCATTGATGAGAGCCCCACCGGCATTGGTATTGATTTCTATCAGTCTTGGTCCGGTCGGACCGAGATGAAAATCGTAGCCCATGAAAATTCCAGCGGGCCCTGGGTCATAGTTGGCTATTGCCGGTGCATGGCTCAAAGCCGCCGCTTGATACGCCGGCAGACGAACGACTGTCTCGATCGCTTCAATGATCCGCTGCATCCGCTCAGCGTGCTGAGCCGACAAAAATAACGGCTGAGCCGAAAGCAAATGCGGGTGCGTGAGCGCGAGATCTCGGCAGAAGCTAGTGTCGCCAACAACCTCGGCCGCGGCCCGGCAAAGCGCGTCCAAATCGAGCGTCACGCACGTGCAATCTGCGTTGAGGCGCTCAATCGTCGGCTCTAAACTTTCGCCCATCACGACTCCGCATCTGTGCCCCGCTCCCATACAGCATTAGCTGGGAAGCACACTTGCGCCAACTCTTCGATATGTTGGGATTTCAGTCCTGCGTCCCGCAACGCACGGCCTCGTGGCCAGCCGGTACCCAGCCGACCTCGGACGAGTTTTCGTCGAGGATCCGCATCCAACCGATAGTCTCGATCATCTGCATGTCGAACTTGAATTCAGCCTTCCACCCAGCCTTGGTCTCGACCGTGACGGATGTCGGGAACAGCGGCCCCGGCGATAAATCCGCGATGACGCCCGCAACAACCGTGCACGTCTGCCGCGGATTAAGCGGCGCACCAGCAAACGCTCGAGCTGTCTCGAGTGCCACCGTGAGCACAACGACAACGGCAAAACAGAACGACTTGAAGCCGGCACGCTGAAAGCTACGAGATCCTAGAAACATGAGCGCAATGATCGTCGGCCTCCACAATTAATTGGGGTGATCGCTATTGCGCAGGCGCCCCAGACCATCCATTTACCATCCAACAGGATGGAGTATCCGATGTCCGCTCACGTTCATGAACTTCGGCCTCGGCCGACCGAGTCAGAAAAAATCACGATCAATCTAGGGTACGTCGACCTCGGTCACGTAGACTTGCTGGTTGCAGAGAAATTCTACTCGAACCGCACCGACTTTATTCGAACTGCCATTCGCAACCAGCTCGAGCGCCATGCAGACGCCACTCGGCAATCGGTCGCTCGTAGAACTCTTGATTTGGGCCTTCGTCACTATTCACGGCACGACCTCGAAAGCATGCGCACCACTGGTGACTTGCTCCATATCCACGTGCTGGGTCTCGCCAGTATCGCCGACGACGTCACGCCCGAACTCGCCCGCGCGACAATAGCGTCAGTCGAAGTCCTAGGAGCACTGCATGCAAGCCCGGCGGTTAAAGCCGCGCTGCAAGACCGCATGCTCTGACCGTCAGCAAAATTCGTTAGCCGTATTGGCTCGATCGCGACCTGAAACGAAGGAAATCAATGAACATGAAGCTTCATCCAGACATGATCGAGGCCACGCGGCTGACGCGGCAAGGCCGGCTGTCTGAGGCATCGAGGATGCTCCAGCGGATGCTTCGCAGCGACGTCAAAACCGAGGCCGACGTCAAGACGATCGACGGCACTGCGTTCGAATTGCCAAACGTCGCGTCGCTGCCGGGCCGGGCCCAACGCGCGGCCGGCAAGAAGTCGCCTGCGGCCCCCATCGACGCGACTGTAATTGACATCGTGACCGAACCGAACGCGACGCGTCCTCGGCCGCTAAACATTCATCCGCACGCGGGCACATTTCTGAGCGCGACGTTCTCAGACCCTGCGGCTGGCACGCGCGCCTACAAGCTCTACGTGCCGAGTGGCTACAAAGGACAGCCGTTGCCGTTGATCGTAATGATGCACGGCTGCACACAATCGCCCGACGACTTCGCGGCCGGCACGCGCATGAACAATCTCGCCGATACGCACGCATGTTTCGTCGCTTATCCAGC
>JANOCZ010000035.1:0-1953 GCA_031412455.1 Hyphomicrobium sp.
TCTTGGACCGGACGGCTGCCAAGCGTTGGGTCACGCCGGTCATGCCGTTTTCATGAAATAGAGCACGCTCGTGGCACGACGCAAAGACAAGCAGGCCGATGATCAAGAACGCATGTCGGCCGCCATGCGCCGGCTTGAAGACCTATTACAAAACCCCAGCCCGGGCATCACCGTCAAGGCAGCTGGAGAGCGGTTCAAGCGAGACGGCGAGGCCGAAGCCGTCGCCCCCCCGGCTGAAGCCGACACAGAGAGCGGCAACATCTCTGCAGTCGATACCCCGGCCGAATCACCCCGCGATGCTGCTGAAGAAACTGCGCCAGAGGCTCAGCCATCGCCGCCGGTCGCCGACAAACCCGCGTCGTGGGCGGCTTCCATCGGGGCTGGACCACAGATCCCGCCTAAACGCGCGCCGACGATTGCGAAATCAGCGCCGACGTCGTCAGCAGCCCGCAAGGTTTTCAAACCGTCGGCATCTTCGGGCGGATTGTTTGGTTTGTTTCTGTCGTGGTTGCTGAGCCCGCGCGAAAGCGAAGTCAAAGACGCGGTGGCCGCAAGCCGGCGCGCGCTCAACGCGACGTTCCTGTTTTCAGCCGTCATCAACATCCTGATGATGGCTGGCCCGCTGTTCATGCTGCAGGTCTACGACCGGGTCTTGGCGTCCGGCTCGTTTCCGACATTGATCGCATTGTCGGCAATCACGGCTGGACTTTATTGCATCATCGGCATGCTCGAGCTGGCGCGGTCGCGGATCATCGGACGGGTCGGCGCTGAAATCGATCAGCGACTGAGCGATCGCATCTTCGAGGCTGCGCTCCGCAAAAGTTTGGCGACGCAAGGGGCGGCTGGGCCGGCGCTGCGCGAACTCGACAGCTTCCGCCAGTTCATATCGGGTCCAGCGCCGATCACATTTTTCGACACGCCTTGGACGCCGGTGTATTTGTTCGTGATCTTCCTGACGCATTGGATGCTCGGCGTCGCGGCCATCATCGGCACAGTCATATTGCTGGCTCTTGCCTACCTCAGCGAGCAGCGCGGCCGGGTGCCGATGCTGCATGCCGGACACGCCGTCGGCAAAAGTCTAGAAATGGCAGAGACCGGGCAGCGCAATGCCGAGGCCATCACGGCGATGGGAATGCTTGGCGCATATCGCGCGCGGTGGCAGACGCTCAATGGCGAGGGCCTCGGTTGGCAGCTGCTTGCGTCGGACAGGCTTGGCGGCATGTCGGCTGTGACCAAGGCGATGCGGTTGCTGTTGCAGTCGATGATGCTGGCCATCGCGGCCGGGCTTGCCATCCAGGGTGAAATCTCGCCTGGGGCCATCATTGCTGCGACAATCATCTTTGGCCGCGCGCTTGCCCCAGTCGAGCAAGTGATCGGTCACTGGCGAGGCTTCATCAAAGCGCGCGAGAGTTATTACAAGCTCGAAGAAGTTTTGACGTTTGCGCCACCCGAGCGCAGCCGCACCGCCCTGCCGCGTCCCAAGGGCATTCTGGAGGTCCAGAACATCCGCGTCGCCGCGCCGGAAACGCGGCACGTCATATTGAACGGAATTACATTCCGAGCCAATCCAGGGCAGATGCTGGCCATCATCGGGCCCAGCGCGTCGGGGAAATCAACGCTCGTTCGCGCCATCGTCGGCCTATGGCCAACACACGGCGGCGCAGTGATGCTGGATGGCGCTCGCCTCGATCAATGGCATCCCGAGGATCTCGGCAAGCATATCGGTTATCTGCCGCAGAGCGTCGAGTTGTTCGCTGGAACCGTGAAACAAAACATCGCGCGTTTTCGTGACGACGCGACCGATGATCAAGTCATCGATGCAGCCAAGCAGGCGCACGCGCACGAACTCATTCTCGGTCTCCCGAAGGGGTACGAAACCGAACTTGGGAACTACGCCACATATCTCTCCGGTGGCCAACGCCAGCGCATCGCGCTTGCCCGTGCACTTTTCAG
>JANOCZ010000036.1:0-16341 GCA_031412455.1 Hyphomicrobium sp.
CATCAGTGAAATGGGGAGCGATATGGTCTACGCCGGTCACAATGTTGTCGCGTCCGACGTTGTTGGCGGCGATATCGCGCAGTTTGATGCCGACACGGCGAACGAAATTCGGATGCTCGCCAAGGAAGACCTCGCGGCTTAACCGGCCAGATCAGCGCCAGCGCCCGTAGCGCCAAGGCGCAAACGGATGACGGGCGTTGGCGATATTAGGCACCGGATCAACGCCGCTCGTGCCGCCCGGTCCGCAACGGCTTATGCGCGATAGTGTGAGCCACAGTCCGCGCCAAGCGCCATTCGTGTCGATGGCTTCAAGCGCATAGCTCGAACATGTTGGCCAGTGCCGGCAGCCGTGGCCGACGAGCGGCTTGAAGGTCGCGCGGTAAATATGAACCGGGGCCTTGAGAAGTTTGGCGACCTGGCCCGATGCTGTCGCGCGGCTCATTTGATCGCAGCTGAGCGGTCAGCTGCTCCCTTCAATTCAACCTGAGCTAGCGCCTGCTCGATCGCGTCGAAGACGAGCAGGGTCGAGGCGTGGCGAGCTTTATAATTGCGGACCGGCTCGAGCACGGCCAGATCAGCCCAGCGCCCCGTGGGCGGCGGACCACCGGCCTTCAGCATCGCGCGCATTTGGGTGGCGATGCGGTGGAACTCGGCGGGTGCCGTGCCGACAATTTCGCGGCCAACAATAGAGGCCGCCGCTTGGCCGAGGAGACACGCCTTGACGGTTTGGCCGTAGTCGCTGATGCGGCCGTTCGAAAGGTTGAGGTCAATCTCAATCGTCGATCCGCAGAGTTTGGCGTGGGCGCTCGCCGTCGCATCGGGGTTAACCAGCCGGTCGCCGCGATCGATGGCGCCCGCCAAATCGAGGATGCGCGTGTTGTAGATCTGATCCAGGTCGGCCATGCATATGTCCGAGAAGCGCCGGGGAAACCCCAGGCATGTTGAAATGCGACGCTGATTGCCGCCAATTGCCTATATAGTAACACAAGCGTGCCGGTACGAGATATTCGGCCGCCATTACACAGCAGCGTCAAGGACAGAGATCGTGACGAACACAGCGACGCCGTTTGCCAGCCGGGGAACCAGTATGACCAGCATCGAGGCGGGTCACGTGTTCAAACCGAAATTCGATGGTGATGGATTGATGCCGGCGGTCGTTACCGATGCGGCCAGCGGTGCGGTCCTCATGTTCGCGTTCATGAATGCTGACGCGTTGCGGCTGACCTTGGAAACTGGGTATGCGCATTTCTGGAGCCGGTCGCGTAACGCGCTGTGGAAAAAAGGCGAAGAGAGCGGAAACTTGCTGCGCATTGCCCACATCTGGACCGATTGCGATCAGGACGCGCTTTGGGTTGCAGCTGCCGTTGAGGGGCACGGCGTCGCCTGTCATACCGGTGCCAAGTCGTGCTTTTATCGCGAACTGAAACTCGACCCGGCAGCGGCGGGCGGCGTGGCGCTCGCGACGCTCGGGCCTTCAGAATAAAATTACTCCGAGCAGGGAGCTTAATGCCATTTCGAGCGTTAGCTATTGCGGGAAATCGGACTTTGCTTACTTGTTTGTTAGTAACGTCTTAAGGTGCGCCGGATAATCTAGTTAAACCTATTTCTAGAACCCAATCGCCTGATCCGGTCGGCATGACATACTGGTGGGCGACGCAGGTTGAGGAGTGCCGAAAATGGCGGGTGTGAAGGTCGGACTGGCGTTAGGCGGCGGGGCTGCTCGCGGTTGGGCGCACATCGGCGTTCTGAAAGCGCTGCACGCGGCCGGCATTCGTCCCGACATCATTGCAGGCACGTCAATTGGCGCCGTCGTCGGCGGCTGCTACGCGTCTGGACATCTCGACGACATCGAAGGGTTTGCGCGCGAACTGACGCCGCGGCGCATATTTGGCTATCTCGATTTCAATCTCGCGGGGACCGGGCTCATCGGCGGGCAGCGGCTATGCGACCGGCTCGACCGGCACCTCGGCGACCGAATGATCGAGGACCTCGATACGCGTTTCACTGCGGTCGCAACCGAAATCGGTACTGGGCATGAGCACTGGCTGTCACGTGGGCGGCTCGTCGATGCGGTGCGAGCCTCTTACGCGCTGCCGGGAATTTTCAAGCCGGTCCGCATCAATGGTCGTTGGCTGTTTGATGGCGCGCTCGTCAATCCTATTCCCGTTTCCGTTTGCCGCGCACTCGGCGCGCGCTATGTGATTGCCGTCAATCTCAATTTCGACGTGCTCGGACGCGGCAGCGTCGTACCATCGTCTGACGGCGACATGGGCTTTGATGAACCGGAAGACATGGCGTTGATCGATGCCCCCGTTGCGCCGACGCGCGGCATGCGCGGAATGTTGCAGCGCCAGTTTCTTGGCAGCCGGGATGGCGCGCCGGGAATTTCAACCGTCATGGTCGATGCGTTCAACATCGTGCAGGACCGGATTGCACGTTCGCGGCTAGCTGGTGATCCGCCCGACGCTATGATTTCGCCGCGGCTGCAGGACATTGGTCTGTTCGACTTCCATCGCGCGAACGAGTTGATCGAGCGGGGCGCACAGGCCGTGACGCGGCAACTGGATGACATCACGCGGGAGATCGATACGCGGGCTCCGCGCCGGGGACAGCACACGAGCGTCCCGGCGTCGGATGTCAGAGCTCTGGCTCAGCCGGTGGCCAAGTAGCCGCGCATCGCGGTGACTTCGAGTTCGACCTCGGCGGTGTGATACTTGACGACGTCGCCGATCGAGACGATGCCGACAAGCGCGCCATCTTCGATGACCGGGAGATGGCGGAAACGTCCAGAGGTCATAGCCTCCATGATTTCATCCAGAGTGCTGGCGCGGGCGCAAGTCACGACCTCGCGCGTCATGCCAGCGCTGGCTGGCATCGTGAGGGCGCGCGCGCCGTGCTCGGCAATCAAGCGAATGATGTCGCGTTCTGAAAGAATACCTGCCACGGCACCGTTATCGCCGACGATGACGATCGCGCCGATCTTGCGTTGCGCCAACCGGGTTGCAATTTCTTCGACCGTATCGTTTGGGCGGGCGGTCGATACGCCACGCGGTTTGGTCTTGAGAATTTGTCCGATATTCACGGGCAGCCTCCGACATAAGTTCTGTGTTCCAAGCTTGCCGCTTAGATTGGACTGCAAAGCTGATGCAAATTAGAGACCGGCGCAAGCAATTATTGGACGTCTTCGCCATACCGGACGATCTTTTGCGATGCGATATCAAACAACGCAAATGCGAACAGGCCGAAAAAATAACCACCCAAGTGCGCTTCCCAGGCGATCGATCCAACCGTGCCCATCGAGCCGAAACCGATTATTGCCAGCAAGTTCAGACCGACGAACATAAGCGAGGCGATAACGATGCGGCGGTCGGTAAGCGCCTGCAGAACCGACATGCGCGGAATGACCGAAGGATTTTCGCTCAGCAGATAACCTTGCTGGTTATCTATGGCGTTGAAGATAAATCGCATCACGCCGCCCATCAGCGCCGCGACAGCACCGGATGCGCCGATGACGGGGGCGGCCAATCCTGGATGGGCCAGTAGAAACGCGGATGCACCGGCGATGGCACCGCAGATCGCGAAACTCAAGAAGCGCACAGCGCCGAGCCGCCGGTTCAATACTGAGCCAAATGCCAACAGCCATGCGCTGTTGACGGCCAAGTGTACCGCATCGGCATGGACGAACATGTGCGAGACGAACGAGGTAACAGAGGCTAAGTCGCCGCCTGGAATTTCGCCAGCAAAGCCTGCGTAGCGCGCCGGGATGAAGGCCATCGCGTAGAGCAGCCACGTGCCGTCCTCGAGCGACAAAGCGTAAAGCCGGCCTAAATGGACCGCGATGAAGACCAAGACCAGCGCCAGTACAGCGCCTGGAATATTGAAGATCGGTTCTTTGGATTGCACTGAGCCGGCTCCTGTCAGTCCCGCGGCAGTCTCGCGGCTATCGCACCAGAAATGCAACGCGGCCTTGGCCCTTTGTTAACGTCGCGAGATCGGCCCCGCAACCGACTGGGGCGTGTGTCAAGCTGCGCATCGGTTCCTGCGCCTAATAGCAGATCACTTTTGATGGTCGCATACTGATCCTGGCATGATCGGTGCTCCTCACGTGCAAACCAACGCTCCAATGTGTGACCGGTTGTGCCGAATTGGCACTCCCAAATGCAAAGGAGGCCAACGCACGGAACAGGATACGATGCGCGAAGTCATCAGCCAGACGCTCTATTCGTATTGGAACGACATCCGAGCCGGCCGGTTGGCGCCCAAGCGGTTCGAGGTCGAGCCCGCGCAGATCGCTGGCATGCTACCCGACACGTTCATTCTCGAGCGGATCGATGCCGACACGTCGCGCTTCCGGTTGGCTGGGACGCGGATCTGCGAAATGTTTGGAGCCGAGTTCCGCGGCGTCAACATTGTCGATCTCATTGCACCTGAAGATCGCGCCAGGTTGAAACGCGATATAGCGGCGATCGCGCGGCAAGGTGCGGTCGGCAAATTTGTAATCGGCTGCCAGACTGCGTCAGGAAAAACTGCGCGGATGGAAATGCTGCTGCTCCCGCTCACACATATGAGTGACAGCATCGATAGATTCCTGGGGTCGATCTCACCAATCGACAGGCCTTCTTGGCTCGGCCACGAGCGCCTTGTTCGTACAAACATCGTCAGCGGCGAGTTGGTGTGGCCGGACGGGCGTCCGCACGCCTTTATAGCGGGTCAGCAACATCAGGCGCCCTTTCACCCGGCCATGACGGATGCGCGCATCGTGCGCTTCGATCGCCGGCAATTCCGGGTTTACGACGGCGGACTTGCCGCGCGTGACGACGAGGCTTGAGACGACCACTCGCAATTCTCGCTCGAGAACCCGAGTTTAATGACGTGTCACACCCGCCAAGTGGCCGCGAACATCAAATATTGACGCGCCAGTTAGGCCTTCATTAAGGCCCCGCTCGCCATAGTCGAAGTGGACAGTCCCGCGCTCCCCAACCGGGCGGCGGTCCTGTTGCGCAATGATGTCCGCATCGCCAGAGGACCCGGGATGGCCACACAAACCGTCACACAAAGCCAAGCGTTTACTCGCGATCCTGCCGCCGTCGGGCTTTCCCGGGCCGTGGGAGAGTTGCGCCGCCATCGCCGCGTGCCACTGGAACTTGCCGGGCGATTCATGCGTTCCGACCGCAGTGAGCATTCTTGTAACTTAAATGACATCTCCGTTGGAGGTGCCGGCGTCGTCTCAACTACTCAGGTAGAGATCGGCGAACGTATCGTGGTCTATTTTGAACATCTTGGCGGACTGGAAGGCGTGGTCTCGCGGGTCGTCGCGGGCGGCTTCGCGTTCCAGTTTAAAGTCAGCGAGTATAAGCGGGAAAAGCTCGCGGCGCAGATCATGTGGTTGATCAATCGTTACGATTTCCCCGATGAACTTGGACGGCAGCACGAGCGCATTACTGCTGGCGAACGCAAGACAGCGCTCCGGTTCGATGATGGAATGATCATCGACGTCGAGCTGCTCGACCTGTCGAGTTCGGGAGCATCAGTCAGGACGCCAGCGCGTCCGGGCATCGGCGAGGAAGTAATCATTGGGAACATAAGATCGGTGGTGCGCCGGCATCATCCAGATGGGATCGGTCTGCAATTTTACGTTGTCCAAGATCAAGCAGCTCTGAGAACACAATTTCCTTGATTAGCAAGTTCTCCATAGCCCGGTTTTGTCATGCCGCAGTTTGCACGCCGAATAGCCAAAATCGCCAAGTTTAAATTTTCTGTAAATTTGTCTCAAATGCTGTTGCGTGCGTTCAACATAAATCGAGTTTCGTTTGCTATAGTCGCGTCAGTGTTCGAGGGCGTATCATGAAGTCGAGTGGCGTCAGTTTCGCGTTAGCGTTGAGCGTCCTTGTGGGTGGGGCCGGGTTTTCCAGTGTCAGCGCTCAGGATTTGGCCGCGCTCGAGCCGTCAATACGTGCGCCGCAATACATGCGCGTATTCGCCAACGCGCAACCTCCTTACGGTTTTGTTCGGTTCTGCGAAGTGCAACCCGACGAATGTGTATCGGGCCCCGCGGACGATGCGCGTTTTCAAGCGACGCCGGAGCGGCTGAGCGAACTCGATCAAATCAATCGCGAGGTCAACCGCGAAATCGAACCGGCAACGGATGCCGAAATCTATGGCGTCAACGAATTGTGGACGCTGCCGATGCGGCGTGGCGACTGTGAAGATTTTGCGCTGCTGAAGCGGCGCCGGCTGATGGAGCGCGGGTGGCCGGCGAATTCGCTGCTCATCACGGTCGTTCGCGATGAGAAAAACGAGGGTCACGCTATTTTGACGGCGCGGACGTCGCAAGGTGACTTCGTACTCGACAACAAGATCGAGGCCGTGCGGCTGTGGACGCAAACGCCTTATCATTTCGTGATGCGCCAATCCTACATCGACCCCAAGGTTTGGGTGTCGCTCGATGCGACCGATTTATCGACCCCGGGCGCGATGGCTGGAGTTCAGTCCAACCCGTAAAAATTTGAATTCAGGACCGGGCATACCTGCCATCCCCCCGACCCCACACTCGGTCCTGTCATCGAGCCGGATGCTTCCCCCGCATCCGGCTCGAACCTTTTTGGGGCTTTGGATGAGGGCAAAAGTCGCCGCGGTCAGCTCTGCGGCTTCAGGCCCTTTGCATAGCGGCGGGCGTTAACGACGTAACGGTTGGCGGCGCCTTTGAAGCGGGCAACCTCAGCGTCGCTCAACTCGCGCGTGACTTTGCCCGGCGAGCCCATGACCATCGAACGCGGTGGAATAACCTTGCCTTCCGGGATCAGCGTATTGGCGCCGATCACGCAGTCCTCGCCGATCACCGCGCCGTTTAAGATGATCGAGCCAATGCCAATCAGACTGCCGCGCCCGATCGTGCAGCCGTGCAGCATGACCATGTGGCCGATCGTGCAGTCGGGGCCGATGGTGAGGGGAAAGCCCGGGTCGGTGTGGAGGACACAGCCGTCTTGGACGTTCGAGCGTTCGCCAACCGTGATCCATTCGTTATCGCCGCGCAACACCGCGCCGAACCAGACGCTCGCATCCGCCTCGAGCCGTACCTTGCCCAGCAGGATTGCGTTGGGGGCAACCCAACAATTTTCAGCTGGCGTCTCGACTCGGACGCCGTCGAGTTCAAATAGCGCCATGGGGATCAGACGCCTTCGAGATCCATGTCGAGGATGGCCATCTGAAGTTGGTAGGACGTTTCTCCGTCTTCGACTTCGCGATAGAGGGCGGCCACAAATTCACCGCTGATGAAGACTTCGGCCATGTCGTCTTTCTTGGGCTGAGCCTTGACCTCGAGCGACGGTGCGCCAAACGTCTTGCGCAAATAGCTCTGAAGCTTGGCCAGTTCTTCTTTCTTCACGTCGTTCTCCTTAGATAGAATGCAGCCCCGAATGGGGAGCAATAGAAATGGATCAGAGGCCGCCGAAATCGTCTACCCAACCTTGATCCATCGCGCGCGCGGGCTCGGCGCAGCCAGCGGGGCCAACGACTTTGGCCGGCACGCCGGCAACGGTGACGTTCTTTGGGACTTCCGACAAGACGACGGAGCCCGCTGCGATGCGCGAGCAGCTGCCAACTTTGATGTTGCCGAGCACCTTTGCGCCAGCGCCGATCAGCACGTTGTCGCCGATCTTTGGATGACGGTTGCCGGTTTCCTTGCCGCTGCCGCCGAGCGTCACAGCGTGTAGGAACGAGCAATTATCGCCGACGACCGCCGTTTCGCCGACGACGAAGCCGGTTGCGTGGTCGATCATGATGCCTTTGCCGAACACCGCCGCGGGATGAATATCGACGCCGAACATGCGCGACGATTGGCTTTGCAGATAAAGCGCGAAGTCGCGACGGCCGCGCCGCCATAGCGCATTGGCGAAACGATGCGTGACGAGGGCGTGGAAACCTTTGAAGTAGAGCAACGGGTCAAGGTAGCGCGTGCAGGCTGGGTCACGATCGTAGACGGCGGCCAAGTCGGCGCGGAAAACGGTGCCCAATTCAGGTTCCGCGTCGAGGGTGGTCTCAAACGTTTGCGCGATCAGCCCCGCATCGACATCGGTATGATTGAGACGCTGGGCGAGGCGATGACAGACGGCCTGCTCCAGACGCTGGTGGCTAAGGATCGTCGCGAAGATGAAGCTGCCGAGGGCCGGCTCAGCATTCATCGCGGCGTCGGCCTCGCGGCGCATCTGTGCCCATATAGGGTCGAGCGCCTGTACGCGACCGGTTGAAGCATTGGCTTTCGACACGACTGACAGCCTTTCGTCGCTGTTTTCTCTGCATTGAAACGCAACGTTTTCACTGCACTGAGAGGCAGTGGCGTCCGGCTTAATACCGCGCCGGACGGCGGTCAACTCGGACCATTTGCGGCCCGCAACTGTTAGTCATAATAGGGTGCCGGAGGTGGGGCTGCAACCGTGACCACGCAGCGGTTGCGGTGGCCCCCTGGGCAGCGCTAAACGCTTGCAGTCGGCGAACGCTGCTTCAGGCGGACGCAAGCGACCTAACGAGGTTAGCCATGATAGACGATCAGGTCGCGACGGCGGAACTGCGCTACGAGAAGGATGGGGCGATTGCGTGGATCATCGCCGACAATCCCGCGCGCATGAACGCGCTGACGGCGCGCATGTGGGCAGCATTGCCGGGGCACATTGCGACCGCCGTTGCCGATAGCGAAGTTCGCGTCATCGTGCTGCGGGGCGCAGGCGAGACGGCGTTTTCTGCGGGTGCCGATATTTCCGAATTCGAGAGCGCGCGCACCGGCGCGTCCGCTGCGACCTACGACGCGCTCAACGATGCGGCGTTTACGGCTTTGACCGAATGCCCCAAGCCGACGATTGCGATGATCCACGGATACTGCCTGGGCGGTGGTCTCGGCCTCGCGCTGTGCTGCGATCTGCGCGTTGCCGATGATGCGAGCCAATTCGCCATTCCCGCCGCCCGGCTCGGCATCGGCTACAACGCCCGCTGGGTGCGACCGATCCTGGCCGCGGCACCGCCTGCGCGCGCCAAGGAACTGCTATTTACGGGGCGGCGTTTTCGCTCCGCTGAGGCCGAAGACATGGGCCTCGTTTCTCGGCTCGTGCCCGCAACGGCGCTCGATGAAACCGTGCGGGCGCTGGCGCTTGAAATTGCTCAGAACGCGCCTTTGTCGGTTGCAGCGGCCAAGCGCGTGATTGATGAGATCGTGCGGCATCCAGAAAATCCGGATATGGAAGCGCTTGATCAGGCGGTCGCCGCGTGCTTTGCGAGCGCCGATTATGTCGAAGGCCGACGGGCTTTTTTAGAGAAGCGAAAGCCGCTATTCAAAGGCCGATAATGCAGCGAAACAATTTCAAGTTATTTTTTGCGGCCGTAGCGGCAGCGGTTATTTCCGGCGCTCCGTCGGTTCAGGCCCGCGATGTGCAGAGCTCGTTGCAGGCTCCTCCTCAAGCAGCGCCGAATGAGCTGCAGGCGGCTTGCTTTGCGCCGGGCACCCTCACCGGCTTGCCCGGCGAAACTTCGCCGGTCAAAGGTCACCGTGACTATGACGCCCCTCCCCGCCGCGACGTCGAGGCCGACGCTGCGGAAGCCGTTCCGGCTGCGCACCGTGGCTCGATCCGGCGCGTTGATCTGCCGGCTGGCGAAAAGCTCATTGCTCTCACCTTCGATCTTTGCGAGCAGCGCGGCGAGATTGCCGGGTACGACGGGGACGTGTTCGATTATCTGCGGCGGGAAAAAATCAAGGCGACGCTGTTTGCAGGCGGCAAGTGGATGCGCTCGCATCAGGCCCGGACCGAACAACTGATGAGCGATCCCCTGTTTGAGATCGCCAACCACAGCGAGAGTCATCGCAATCTGCGGCTGCTCGATGGGCGCGACCTCCACGGCGAGATCGACGCGCCGCAAGTTGCATATGTGCGGGCGAGACGGCGGCTGGCTGCAACTCAATGCGCTGCAACTCAGCCCGAGGCTATGGCGCGCGTGCCAGCTCAAATGTCCCTATTCCGTTTTCCGTTCGGCGCATGCAATGCGGCGTCGTTGGCCGCCGTCGGGGATGCGGGGCTGCTCGCGATTCAATGGGACGTGTCACTTGGCGATCCCGATCCGCAGCAGTCGGCGGAGGAGATCGCGAAAACAATGCTGCGCCAGGTGCGTCCCGGTTCGATTATTGTCGCGCATGCTAACGGTCGCGGGTGGCACACAGCTGAGGCGCTGCCGCTCATCATTCCGAAACTCAAGGCGCAAGGCTATACGTTCGTCACGGTTTCAGAGCTGCTGGCGCGCGGGAAGCCGGTGATCTCCGAGAGCTGCTATAATGCGCGTCCCGGCGACACGGATCGCTACGACTTCGTCGGCCGGCGTGCGAAGGCGCCCGCTGCTCCATCACACAGGCGCGCCCACATCGCGCGTGAACGACAACCCGATCCGGGACGGACGTTCGAGCCGTCCGTCAGCACGCCGTGACGCTCATGATCAAACTTGAGAGCGGCCAAGACTCCGAGGATGCAATTACTCTGGAGGCGATTAGTGGGGAGTTCGCAACTCAGCTCGGACGGAGTTTTTCGGCCCTCGATCCGTGGGCGCGATATCCCTATTCGGCGGACGCTTTGGCGAAATATTTGGCAGCTGATGAGCCCGGCGCGCCGCGCTACGCGATTATGCAAGGCGGTAACTGTCTCGGTGCCATCGGATTGCGCGCGAATTGGCTCGCTGGGCCCTATGTGCAATTTTTCGGGCTCCTGCCCGATCATCAACGGATGGGCATTGGCGGGCGCGTCTTGGACTGGGTCGAAGCCGACGCAAGGTGTAGTGAAGCTCGAAACGTTTGGGTGGCGGCGTCCGCGTTCAATTATGAGGCCGTGCGCTTCTATGAGAGTCGCGGTTTTTTGCGCATGGCCACGCTGGAAAATCTCGTTCGGGATGGGTTTTCAGAGCTCCTGATGCGGAAAACGCTGACGAACTAAATTTTCTTTTGTGCAGTGCGTCGGTTTATTGAACGCGCGAATGCGTGGCGGGTCCACCTCTATGTCTAATTGCGCCTAAAGTCTGAAACGCTTGAGTGGCTAGCAATTTACTCAACCATATCCCGGCTTAAGCCCTGTTCGTCTGATTTTGCACATGCGGGGGATTGCAGGCCACATAGTGTGGTGCACGGAACTCACGCAGAAATGGTTGCATCTGCGCGAAAAAATATTCGGCGGTTCGTTGCGCAGCGCAGAATCGTTTTCACTTGGCATTCGGCTTGCTCTTCGCCTAGCGTGCCCGAGCTTTGGTCCTACTACCAAAGTCCCCCCGTCCTCGCGTTAGAGGTGAGACCATGGAATTGCTTATGAGATTGAATGTCGCCGCCGCGCTCCTGTCGTTCGGGTTCGTCGCCGCCGTCATCCTCGGGGCGGTGTAATATCGCCGTCATAGCAAGCCGTTATTTGGTTCGACGAAGACGTCCACATCTGCCCCCAGGGGCCTACGAGATGGACGGAAATATTTAAAATACATTGCGAAAAGAGATTAGGCGCGAGCTCAGCTCGCGCCTTTTCTCTTGTCTGCTTGGGCATGCTGGCGGCGATGCCCTAGCGGCGGACGAGATAGCCCAGAAGCGCGCCAGCCAACACCAACGCGCGCTTCGAGATCGTGTCGCCTGGAATTTGCGGGATCAGATCGATGCCGTAGGTCGCGAACGCGGCGGCGACCAGCGCCACAATGAGCGAGGTTGTCAGCGTGGCCGGGGACGGCGACGCGACGTCCTTGATAATCAGGCTGGCCAAGATACCGACAACGTACACGATCACGGCGAACAACGCCGCGTAGATAAAGAGATCGAGTGCGCCGGAAGCTGGGATATATTGGCGAAGAAACGGTGCTCCCGCCCAAGCTGCCACGACTTGCAGCATGATCAGTATTAATCGACCCAGCATCGTGCTCTCCCCTGCCCCGTTGATTTTGAGAGCCAACCCAATAGCAGCGAACGCGACTGCGCGCCACGCGAGCGAACAGCTACGCGGCAACGACTTCGGGTTTGACGGCGGCGCTATCGTAGTTGAGCACCGGGGCCAGCCAGCGTTCGCATTCGGCGACCGTCCAGCCTTTGCGGCGCGCGTAGTCTTCGACCTGGTCGCGCTCGATCTTGCCGACGCCGAAGTAGTGGCTTTGCGGGTGGGCGAGGTAGAGACCTGAGACGGCGGAGCCTGGCCACATGGCGAAACTTTCCGTGAGGGTGATGCCGGTCTTCGCTTCGACGTCCATCAGCGACCACAGAGTTTGCTTTTCCGTGTGATCGGGCTGGGCTGGATAACCCGGTGCCGGGCGGATGCCTTGATATTTTTCAAGGATCATATCGTCGTTCGACAGCTGTTCGGACGGCGCGTAGCCCCACAGTTCGCGGCGAACCTTGGCGTGCATCGCTTCGGCGAAAGCTTCCGCCAATCGATCGCACAGGGCTTTAGTCATGATGCGATTGTAGTCATCGGTTTTAGCGATGTGTTTTTCAATTGCTTCGTCTTCGCCGAGGCCGGTCGTGACAGCGAAGCCGCCGATGTAGTCGGCAACGCCGCTGGTCTTAGGTGCAATGAAGTCGGCGAGTGCGGTGTGGGCACGATCGCGCGAGGGATCACGCGCGATCTGCTGGCGCAGCGTGTGCAGCGTCGCGCGTTTGGTTGCGCGCGTATCGTCGGTATAAACGTCGATGTCGTCGCCGCGACTATTGGCTGGCCAAAAGCCGACAACGCCGGATGCCGTCACCCATTTTTCGGTGACGATGCGTTGGAGCAGCGCCTGCGCATCGTCGAACAATTTTTTTGCTTCCGTGCCGACTTTGTTGTCGGTCAGGATTTGCGGATAGCGGCCGGCGAGTTCCCAGGTCTGGAAGAACGGCGTCCAATCGATGTAGGGGACGAGCGAGGCCAGATCGAAATTGGTGAAGGCGCGCGTGCCAAGAAAGCTCGGCTTCACCGGCGTGTAGGATTTCCAGTCGATCTGGAAGCGGTTGTCGCGCGCCGTGAGCAGCGTGATGCGCTGCTTGCGGGTTTCGTTGGCAAGGTAAGCTGAGCGTACTTTGGCGTACTCGGCCTTGATGTTTTCGACGTAGGGCGCGCGCTCGGTGTCGGACAAAAGGTTTGACACGACGCCGACGGCGCGGCTCGCGTCGAGCACGTAGACAGCCTGGCCCTTCAGATAATGCGGATTGATTTTGACGGCAGTGTGGACCTTGCTCGTCGTCGCGCCGCCAATCAGCAGTGGACACGAAAAGCCCTCGCGTTCCATTTCGCCAGCGACGAAGCTCATCTCATCGAGCGATGGCGTGATCAGGCCCGAGAGGCCGATGATATCGACTTTTTCCCGCTTGGCCGTTTCGAGAATTTTTGCGGCCGGCACCATTACGCCCAGATCGATGACTTCGTAGTTGTTACACTGGAGGACGACGCCAACGATATTCTTGCCGATGTCGTGCACGTCGCCTTTGACGGTCGCCATCAGGATTTTGCCCTTCGGCGGCATTTCTGTCAGGCCCGAGGCGCGCTTCTCGGCCTCAAGAAAAGGTTGCAGATAGGCGACGGCCTGTTTCATTACGCGCGCCGATTTGACGACCTGCGGCAGGAACATTTTACCCGCGCCAAACAGATCGCCGACGACATTCATGCCGGCCATCAACGGGCCTTCGATGACGTGCAGGGGCTTGGGTAACTTTTGGCGCGCTTCTTCAGTGTCGGCTTCGATGAAGTCGGTGATGCCGTGGACGAGCGAATACGACAAGCGATCTTCGACCGAGGCCTCGCGCCAGGTCAGATCTTTCTCCTTGGCTTTCATCGCGCCGTCGCCTTTAAATTTGGCGGCGGCTTCGAGCAGGCGATCCGTCGCGTCGGGGCGGCGATTGAGAACCACGTCTTCGCACAGGTCGCGCAATTCAGCTGGGATATCGTCGTAAAGCGCCAGCTGTCCGGCGTTGACGATGCCCATATTCATGCCGGCGGCGATCGCGTGGTAGAGGAATACCGCGTGCATTGCTTCGCGCACGGGTTCGTTGCCGCGGAACGCGAACGACAGGTTCGACACGCCGCCCGAGATGTGCACGAGCGGCATCTTCTGTTTGATCTGCCGCGCGGCTTCGATGAACGCCAAGCCGGAGCCGTTGTGTTCCTCGATGCCGGTTGCGACGGCGAAGATATTTGGATCGAAGATGATATCTTCCGGTGGGAAGCCGATTTGTTCGGTGAGGAGCTTGTAGGCGCGTTCGCAAATCGACACCTTGCGTTCGATCGTGTCGGCTTGCCCTTGCTCGTCGAATGCCATGACGACGACGGCTGCGCCATAACGCAGGACCTTGCGCGCTTGCTCGAGGAACTGCGCTTCGCCTTCCTTCATCGAGATCGAGTTGACGATGGCTTTGCCCTGCACGCACTTGAGACCGGCCTCGATGACGCTCCATTTGGACGAGTCGATCATGACGGGGACGCGGCTGATATCGGGCTCGGACGCGATCATGTTGAGGAAGGTCTGCATCGCCTTCTCACTATCGAGCAGGCCTTCATCCATGTTGACGTCGATGATCTGGGCGCCGGCTTCGACCTGCTGGCGGGCGACGGCGAGCGCCGCGTTATAGTCGTTGGCCTCGATCAGTTTGCGAAATTTGGCCGAGCCCGTGACGTTGGTGCGTTCGCCGACGTTGATGAAGGTCGTCGCAGCGGAGGTGGTAGTCTCGGATTCTAAGTTGCTAGAGGTCATTGGCTATTTTTCCTGGCGCGATACTTCCTTCTCCTTTGGGGAGAAGGTGCCCCGAAGGAGCGGATGAGGGGCTGAGGCTACCCCGCCACAAAGGGTTCGAGGCCGGAGAGGCGCATTTTGGGTTCTATTTTTGGCAGAGCGCGCGGGTCAAATTTCGCGACGTGCTCGGCGATGTGTTGAATGTGATCGGGCGTCGAGCCGCAGCAGCCGCCGACGATGTTCACCAGACCATCGGCCGCCCACGGTTCGATTTTGCACGCCATTTCGTGGCCGGTCTCGTCGTACTCGCCCATCGCGTTGGGTAGACCGGCGTTCGGATACGCTGAAATGCGCACGTCGGCGACGTGGGCCAATTCGGCGATGTAGGGGCGCATCAATTCAGCACCCAGCGCGCAGTTGAGCCCGATCGAGAACGGGCGCAGATGGCGCATCGAATACCAGAATGCTTCGGCCGTCTGGCCTGAGAGCGTGCGGCCCGAGCGGTCGGTGATCGTGCCTGAAATCATGATCGGCAATTCGATGCCGGTCTCATCGAACGCTTCGAGCGTTGCAAAACCTGCCGCCTTGGCGTTCAGCGTGTCGAAGATGGTTTCAATCAGGATGATGTCGGAGCCACCTTCGATCAAGCCTTTGACCTGGTCCTTATAAGCTGAGCGCAACTCATCGAAGTTGACGTTGCGGTAGCCTGGATCGCTGACGCGGGGTGAGATCGATGCGGTGCGGTTGGTCGGGCCGACAGCGCCAGCGACGAAGCGCTGTCTGTCTGGCGTCTTCTTATTCCACTTGTCGGCTGAACGGCGCGCGAGCTTCGCGCTTTCGACATTCATCTCATAGGCCAACGCTTCCATGCCGTAATCGGCTTGGGAAATGACCTGCGCGCCAAACGTGTTGGTCTCGGCGATGTCGGCACCGGCTGCGAAATACTGATCGTGAATGTCTTCGATGATCTCTGCTTGCGTCAACGACAGCAGTTCATTGTTGCCTTTGACGTCGCGATGCCAATCTTTGAAGCGTTCACCGCGGTATGTTTCTTCTGTCGGCTTGTGGCGCTGGATCATCGTGCCCATTGCGCCGTCAATGATCAGGATGCGCTTTGCGGCGGCGCGTTCGAGGGCGGCGTAACTCGGTTTGCGTTTCATTTTCTGACTCGCTTGTGGGCACTAACTCAAGCGGTTGGTGGCCCGGGGCTTGGATGTTGGGTTTCGGACGCGAATAAAACGCGTCCTCTACCCAACCTACGGTTCAATTTCTTTGAAGCGTCACGCGGCGTCGGCTTTGGCTGAGCGCAGTGGGCGCAGGCCGAGCAGGTGGCAAATTGCGTAGACGAGGTCGGCGCGGTTCAGCGAATAGAAATGGAATTTCTTCACGCCTTCGTCGACGAGATCCATGACCTGCTCAGTTGCGGCGGCAGCGGCGACCAGATGGGTCGTCGTTGGGTCGTTGTCCAGACCTTCAAAGCGGCGGGCGAGCCATGACGGCACGGTGGCACCGGCGCGGCGCGCGAACCCCGCAACTTGCTTGAAGTTGTGAATGGGCACGATGCCAGGCGTGATCGGCACCCAAATGCCGGCTGAGCGGGCTCGCTCCAGATAGCGCAGGAAATAGACGTTATCGAAGCCGAATTGA
>JANOCZ010000037.1:0-1631 GCA_031412455.1 Hyphomicrobium sp.
CTGCTCGAGGTCGGCCGAGGAGATGACTTCGCTGTCGAGCACGAGCTTGTTCGTCAGGCGCGACAGGGCGCTGTCGCCGTAGCGATCGGGATCGTAGGGTTTCTCGAACGAGTGGACGAGGCGGCGCAGGAAGAAGTCGGCGTAGTTGGCAACGTCGGGCGTCATCTGCGCGTAGCCGAAATAAGCTCGCGCCGTGCGGTGGCTTTCGGTTCTGAGCGCCCGCAGCAAATGCGTTTTGCCGGCGCCCGACTGGCCATGAAACAGCAGGATGCGTTCCTGGACATGGAAGCCGCGGCCGGCCGTGACGGTCGTCACCAGATCATCGAATTTGCGGCGCGCCTTGGCATGAACCTCGGGCACGTCGACGGGATCGGCGCGCCACAGATCATCTTCCCAGGTGATCGAATGCTCGAACGCTTCGCTCAGCTTGTCGGGCGCGAGCGGCGGCGTAAACGATGCCAAATTTTGCGAGGTGCCTTCGACGCCCATCGGGAGATGAATTGCCTTCAATCTTCAACGCGCACGAAATGCCAGACTGTGTTTTTGTAGAGGATCTTAGAGTCCTCCAAAGTCCTCAAGTCGCATTTGTCCTTGAGGTCGGCGCCCGATAGCACGACGTGGCCGGAGCGGTGGGCTTCGGCCAGCATACTTTTAAATGCAACCTCGGTCAGTTCCCACTCGGGACGCTGATTTCGAATCGCCTTCCATACCAAAGAGATAAACGCCTTCCGGTTGCCTGGCCAGCCCTCTGACACGGGTCGTGCCGCCGATACAACAGCTGCAGAAAATTCGGCCATGTCGGGACGCACCAGAAGTCGCGGTTCGCGAGCGTCGTCTGAGAGCGGAGCGGCGTCATTGTCGGGCGCTCGTTGGGGCGCTGGCCGGCGCTCGGCAGTTTTTGTTGCGATCTTCGCGACCGGCTCGGTGCGCGGCAGCGTCGTCAAGCGCCGGAGCAGGGCGATCGTCAGGGCTTCGAGCGTTTGTTCCGCGGCACTAGCGATTTCAGCTGCGAGCGCGAGGATCAGCTTGCCGTCGGTTGCCAGCTCGCGCGGCGATTTAAAAAGCTGTCCAGCCAGCACACGTCCGGCCTTGCCCGGCAGACCTGAGCCTTTGCCCAGTCCGGTTTTGATCTTGTTGCCGAACGCCTTTTCAAGTGCGACGACGGCCAATTCCGCGCGCAGTGTTGTGGGCGAGAGCACCTTCTCAGTCGCCAGTCCAAAATGCCGTTGCACCACCAGGGCAGATAGGCCATCGAGGCGGGTCAAAGCCTTGGCGACGTTGGGCGAAACAGCTTTGAGGCCGATTGCGCGCGGCAGCAGCGCCGCTTTGACATGCTCCCAGTTCGTGTCTGTGATCCGGCCCGGCGCGAGCAGTAACGAGGCCGAGCGAACGCCGGCTTCTTGGGCGGTCAACCGGCCTTTATGTTCGACGATCAGCTGCTGGTCTGCGTGATTGGTGATCGCCAACTCGGCCGAGCGTCTGAAGGCCGTGCCATTGATCTTCGGGGCGACGAGTGCTGCCAGATCGCGCTGCAATTCGGCGCGCGTTGCGGGGCTTGCTGCGATCCTCAAGAGCACGAGGTCTTCGATCGACAGAAGCGGCGCGGGGCTTACTTGCGGGCCCGCCGTTTG
>JANOCZ010000038.1:0-2740 GCA_031412455.1 Hyphomicrobium sp.
TGCTTCCAGTCATGCTCGCCGCCCTCGCGCCTAAGCCTTCGCTGGAATTGCACCCTTGGCGGCCTGCTCGCTCCAATCGCGTTTGACGCCGAGGTAACCCAGCAGCGGCGCGGCGATGAAGATCGACGAGTACGTGCCGATGAGAACGCCCAGCAGCATCGCGAAGTTGAAATTGCGGATCACCTCGCCGCCGAAGATGTAGAGCGAGAGCAGCACCGCGACCGCGGTACACCCCGTCAAAATCGTGCGCGACAGCGTCTCGTTGATCGACAGGTTCAACAACTCATTCAATTCCATGCGCTTGAATTTGCGCAAGTTCTCTCGAATTCGGTCAGACACGACGACCGTGTCGTTGACCGAGTAGCCAAGAATTGTCAGCAGCGCCGCAACGATCGACAGATCGAATTCAAATTGGAACAGCGAGAAAATCCCAGCCGTGACGAGCACGTCGTGCACAAGGGCCATGACCGCGCCGGCCGCGAACTGCCACTCGAAGCGGAACCACACATAGGCGACAATGGCGAGGATCGATGCGGTGACGGCAATGAAACCCGTCATGCGCAATTCACTTGAAACCGCCGGTCCAACGACTTCGACGCGGCGTTGCGTATAGCCAGAGCCAACCGCATCGACGACCTGTTTCAGCGCGACCTGTTGCGCGCCCTCGCCACCCGGCTGCTCTTGGATACGAATGAGAACGGTGTCGGCTTTGCCGAATTCCTGGATCTGTGCGCCAAGACTCAGCGACTGCAGCTTATCGCGCAACGCGTTCATGTCGGCTGGGCCGGTTGTCGATTGCAATTCGATGAGCGAACCGCCGATGAAGTCCACACCGTAATTGAGACCGCGCGTCATACACAGCGCCAGCGACGCGATCATCGCCACGATAGACATAATGATCGCAACGTCCTTGTAGCGCATGAACGGCAGCCGCAAGTCATGCGGGAAAAAGTCAAATCCATTGAAGTTGGGTACGAATTTCATCAACACGGAAAGCGTCTCCTAAAGCGGAACTGTCAGCGGACGGCCCTTGGGCTGCGCTTTGAGCCAATACGAAATGAGCAGACGGACGACGGTGACCGACGCGAAGATCGACGTCAGAATGCCAATCGTGAGCGTTACCGCGAAACCGCGGATTGGCCCCGAGCCGAGCCAGAACATGATGAGCGCGCACGACAGCGTCGTCAGCTGACTGTCGGCGATGGTCACGAATGCGCGCTGGAAACCAGCATCAATGGCCGAGATCGGCGTTTTCCCGGCCCTAAGCTCTTCGCGTATTCGCTCATAAATAAGCACGTTCGCATCGACCGCCATGGCGACACCGAGCACGAGACCGGCAATACCAGGCAGCGTCAGCGTCGTGCCGATCATCGACATCAGCGCCACCGTAAGAATCAAGTGCACGATGAGACCGACGCAGGCAAATAAACCGAAGGTCCCGTAGGCAAAGATCGTCAGGAAGCAAACAGCCACCGCGCCGATGATGCCAGCGCGTTTGCCAGCGTCGATCGAATCGGCGCCAAGCGACGGCCCAACCGTGCGCTCCTCAACGATCGTCAGTCGCGTTGGCAAAGCGCCGGAGCGCAATTGAACAGCGAGCGTCGTGGTGCCCTCAACCGTGAAGTTGCCCGAGATCTGCCCCGAGCCTCCAAGGATCGGTTCGCGGATGGTGGGAGCAGACAGCACATGCACGTCCTGCGTGCCATCGGGCCTGCTGCCGTTGTCGAGAACGATCGCGAACGGGCGTCCGACATTGTCTTTGGTAAAGCGCCCGAAGCGCAGCGCACCCGCCTGATTAAAGCGGAAATTGATGACCGGCTGGTTGTTGCGTGAATCAAAGCCCGGCTGCGCATCGACGAGGTCTTCGCCTCTAACGACCGGCTCTTCGCGTAACAGGAATTCCCCGCCTTCGCTCTTGTCGCCTGGATAGACTTTAAAGCCCGGCGGGATCGCCGTCAGCTTGGCATCTTCAGCCGACATGGACGGATGCACATCGTGAAACGACAGTTTGGCCGTTTCGCCAAGCAGACGCTTGAGTTCGGTCGTATCCTGCAGTCCCGGGAACTGGATCAGAATGCGGTCCGTGCCTTGACGCACGATCGTCGATTCCGATGTCCCCAGATTATTGATGCGCCGATTGACGACTTCTATCGATGACGCCGCCGCACTGGCTATACGCGCCTTCAAACCGGCATCCGTTGGCCGCACGAGCAGCGTGCCAGCTTCGGTGCCTTCGACGACTTCGACGTCATTGCTGCTTTGGCCGAGAATGGCATTGCTGATCGGTTGGACGAGTTTGCGCAGCTCCTTCAAAGCCGCGTCCTTGTCCTCGGGCTTGGCAAGCTTGACCTGCAACGACGTGCCTTGAACGCCAATCCCCGAGAAGCCTATTTTCGCATCGCGCAGATACTTACGCGCGCCATCGCGCAAATTACCCAGCCAATCCTTCTTGATTTCATCCTGATCCATCGCGAGCAGCAAATGCGCGCCGCCGCGTAGGTCGAGCCCGAGCGGCAGCTGCTGATGCGGCAGCCACGTCGGCCAACTCGCAAGCTGCTCCTTGCTGACGAGATTGGGGAGCGCGAACATGATCCCCACGAGGCAGGTCAAAAGGATTGCAATAATTTTCGAACGCGAAAAGTGCAGCATGTCGGTATGTTCTCAATCACCAGAGATATGCGTCAAGGAGTTGCGGCCGCCAAACCCGCGGCCCGCGTTTCATCTATATAGGATCAGGTTG
>JANOCZ010000039.1:0-6975 GCA_031412455.1 Hyphomicrobium sp.
GCCGAGAATGCTTCGCGAAGCACCTCGACACAACGCTGCGGCTTGGCCACGCCGCCCATGAACACGTCGAAGGCGGCAAAGCCGGTCTCCGCGCGCGCCTGGACGGAAATGTGCCCGTCGTCGAGTACAGCCGCGCCCGAGACGTCGCCGTCTGCGGCCGCGCGCAACAGATGCACGTGAGCCAAGCGGATGCCAGACACGTCCGCGCAACGCTTCAGCGTCCGCTCGATGTGCGCGACATCATCCAGGCGCTTGGCACCATAGAGGTCGATGATGACGTGGTAACCTGCGTTTAGTCCTGCGTAACTGATGCTTTCTCGATGAGAACCACTCGAACCACGAGTTACGCTCTCGGCAACAGATACGACGTGCGAAGATTCTTCCTTTTGGGCGGTGCTTGAACGAGTCAAGTCCATCCCCAATTGGAAGAGGGTGTCATTAAAGGCCATTTGACCCTCCCCAACCAGTAGACAGCTATTGACCCGCCCGCTCCTTACCTCATTGGTTCTGGAAAACCTCGACCATGTTGGCAGGTGGACAGACGAGAGGGCTGCATATGAGGCCAATGCCCCCCCCATGCAAGTATTTTTTCCCCCCACGCGAAGTTTTTTTTAGTTCCGTGTTTACGGCGATTTAACACTGGGTTGTTGCGTGGCTCACGCAGCGGTGTTGCAGACAGTTCGTGGACGCTTTCGCGACGCTGTTTCAGCGTTGCTTCAGGGCGGTGTGAAACGTCACGAGAGGCCGTAAAAAGGCCGCTTACGGCTTGTTGAGAAAGTTTTTGAGCAGCTCTTTGGCGTTCGACGTCGAACCACCCGAACCGTCGCTTTTCTTGCCGAGCAAGCCATCGACGATCTCGTTGGCATTTTTGCCTTTGAACTGTTTGCTGATCTCTTTGACCGCTTCGATCGCCTTGTTTGGATCGGCAAGCACGCCTTTGAGGTCAGGTTCGACTTTTGGCTTGTCCAACGCGCCGGTGATTCGCACCGGGATCTCGAGCCCGTTGAGGCCCGTCGTCGTACCCTGTTGCCCCTCGAGCGAGGCGACGATCTTGGGCTTCACCGTATAATCCACCGTTCGCTGCGGAAGCTGTACCGCGCCAGCGCCCGTCACGCGCAACAGCGGGCTGACCATTTGCAAATCCTGGTTCTGCGCAACGCCATTGACGATGTTGAAGGATGCTGACAACTCGCTGAAATCCGTCTTCTCGGTCGGCGTCGTTTTGAGATTGGGAATTTTCCCCTGGCTGATGCCGCGAATTGCACCGGGAACGTTGAAGCCGACGATCGCTCCGTTGGCAAATTTGACGTCGGCCCGGCCGTTGAGCGTCTCGATAATTTGCAGCTGGTTTTCGCCCGACGCGGCCAGCTGAAATCCAAGCTTCGCGTTTCCAGACAACCATTCCATTTTCATGGCGTCCTTGAGGAACGGCAGCGCCGCCATCCCATCGAGTGCAAAGTTGGCGCCGACATTCGCCGCTTTCCCCGTAGCATCGACGTTGAGAAAACCCTTGCCGTGCCCCTCGTAAAGCTGGACGTCATCAAAGGTCGTTTTCATGATGCGATTCTTGAGCGCGACCGTCAGCGCCGATTGGCCGACCACGATATCGTTGAACCGCAATCGGCCGACCTGCAACTTGGCATCGGTATCGGCAACGCCGAGCAGCGCCATATCGAACGGTACGCTCGACCAGCCGCCACGCTGCTCATAGCCGTAAACCTTGGTCGGCGGCGCGGGCGACGCTTTCAGCAACTCGTCGATCTGATCGCCGGGAGGCTCGGTCGCCGCTGCAGGTTTGGCAGGCGTGGGCGCGGGTTGCGCGGGAGCTGCCGCCGCAGTGCCGACGACCGCCGCAGTCATGTACTTGTTGAGATCGAGTTCGGAGATCTTGAGGTTAGCTTGAACGTAAGGCCTGACGCCCCCCGTCGTGACCGTTACAGCGCCAGTCGCAGTGGCACCGTCGAGCCCAATATTCGCATTCGATAAGCTCGTGACGTTGCCGTTGGTCTTGAGTGTGCCGGTCAACGACCACGCGCCAAATCCCGAGACGGGCGGCAATCGGGTGCCAAGCCAAGCCGCCAAGTCTCGCGCCGATCCCGACTTCGTCGTGACCTGGCCCTCGAGGTCGGCACCATCATGAATGAGCACGTTGCCATCGAACGTCGTCGACAGATTGCGATTCTGTGCGTTGAACGCGAGCCGCGCCGGCTTTTCTTCGAGGACCGCCTTGGCATTCGTCAGCTTGCCGTCGAAATCGATTTGCTCGCCTTGCCAATTAACAGAGCCATTGGCAGTGACCGGCGCCTGCAAAGACGGCAGCGATACGTTGACGTTGACCGCCTTGATCTCCTGCGTTTTGCCCGACCGTTCGTCGGTAAATCGCACGGTGCCGTCTTCGATGCGAACATCGGCAAGCTGCAAATGGTTGATCTTTGCGAGCCGCGATACGAGGCGTGCGCTAACCGGGGGAACGGCCACGGCGTCAGGCACATCGCGAATAGCTTCACCGGCCGGAGCAGTCGCCTGCGCGTAACGTAACGGTTCGAGCAGTTCAGCGAAATTCCAGTTCTTCTGCCCAGCCTTATCGACGCGCAAATCGAATACGGGTTGGCGTACGACGAGGCGGCGCACTTCGATGTTGCGGTTGATTAGCGGCATCGTTTTGATGCTGACGTCGAGTTCGGCCATCGTTACGAGCTTGCCGGGTGAGCCCGATGGCCCTGACAGCGAAACGTCTTTGAGAGACACGCCCATGCCTGGGTAAAACGTGAAGGCCGCGGGTCCAGCCACGATGAGATCGCGGCCGGTGTTGGCTTTGACTTGCTCAGTGATCGTCCGGCGAATGAGATCGCTCGGCGGATTGACGATGAGGTAGCCGACGCCCGCGCCAGCGACGGCGACGAGCGCGAGGCTCACATACATCAAGCCGCGTAGAAATCCACCGCCGCGCCGGCGTGCCGGTTGCGCCGCGCGCGGGCGCGCGCCACCTGGCAGAGGCGGCAACCGTTGACCCGGCGCCGGCGGCTGTTGACCGGGGCGATAGTTCGTGAGCGGCGGGGGAGGGCCAGGTCGTTGCGGTGCCATCGAATGCCTCGGGTAAAGAATGCGCGCGCATCACCGCCGAGGCGGAAGCTCACACGAGAACACTATTGCTACGGATTATGTCACTTCGACGCCACGTAAAACCGCCGCCGCACAACAGGTTTTCCCCATTCGCGCATAATGCGCGCGCTACGGGCTCGAGCGCTTTGCGTTCAACAATTCTTTCATGCGCACAATTCTGACCCAGCGATAAAATGCTGTAATTGTGGCGAATTGCAACCCCATCAAACCGCCGAGAATGTGCGTCCTGATGAAGTAGTACTTGAGGAAATTCGCCGGTAAATCGGTGACGAGCCTGATGTTGAGCTCAAGCGCGGACTTCGGCGAAGAATGTTTAGCGTTATAGGTCGCGCGCGCGTCGCATTTGCGGATGAGATCGTCGAGCGACCGGACAGAGTAATGGTCGAGACCACCTGGAAGTGCGCCGGCGTGATGTCCGCCTGGATCGACGGAGTCGTGTAATGTCGAATTTTTAAAGCGGACGCGCCGGCGATCGTAGAAACGCAGACAATAGTGATCGGACGCTAACGGCCGCGGCTTGGTCCAACCTGGATAGACGACGCGAACTGGAGTGCCGTAGACCGCAAGCGGCGGTTCGCGATCGTGAAATAGGTTGCTAATCGCGGATTGAAACTGCGCCGTGACAACTTCGTCGGCGTCGAGATTAAGCAGCCAGTCGTTGCGGCACTGCTCCTCGGCAAACCTTTTTTGCTGACCAAATCCCGGCCACGCATTGTAGACGACGCGCGCCCCCGCGGCTTCCGCCGTGGCCACCGTGGCGTCTTTGCTGCCGGAATCTATAACTACGACTTCATCGACCCAGTCGCGGACGGACGCGATCGTGCGGCCGATGCGATCGGCTTCGTCGCAGGCGATGATAAAGCACGAAATCGGCAGTCGTTTTTCTGCGCGCGGCGGCGCGTGGCTCACGACGCTCGGCCGCGCTAGAACTGTGTCGTCTGCGGTCATTTAGGGGCCTGGTCGAACATGCGATTGGACGGCAATAGACTGCGGTAAACCTCTAGCGTCTGTTGCTGCATCGATGTTGTTGTAAAATTTGTCAAGATATGGTGACGGGCCCGCGCACCGAGCACGCTTCGCTCAGCGGTGGTCAATGCCAAGACTTCATCAAGGGCCTTTTCATAAGCATCTATGTTGCCAGGAGGCACTAGCCAACCGGTTCTTGCATCGGACTTAACAAGTGGTGGAGCAAGCACAGTTTCGGGCGGAGCACCGATGTTCGTCGATATCACCGGACAGCCGATTGCTTGCGCTTCGGCAGCAGCCCGGCCGAAAGCTTCTGGTTCTATCGATGCAACGAAAGCTGCGTGTGCTAATGCGAAAGCCGCAGGCATATCGTCGACATGCCCCACAAGTCGCACGAACTGTTCGAGGCCGCACTCGGCGATTTGGTTTTCGAGCTTGGCCTTGTAGCTTTGGCGCCCCTGCTCATCGCCAGCGAGCACGAACACAACGTCGCCGAGGCGATCCTTCATGCGGGCAGCTGTCGCGATCACATCACTTTGGCCCTTCCACCCAGTTAAGCGGGCGGCATGCAGGATGATACGTGCGTCAGAGGAAATTCCCCACGACGAAAGGAGTGCAGACTTCCTATTTGGGCTAACGGCGGTTGGATCATAGCGGCGCGCATCAACGCCGCGATAAATGATGTGTATGCGGCTGTCGGGTGTTTGGTAGCGGCTCTTTATCAGGTCAGCCGTGTAACGAGAGTTCGCTATAACAACATCCGAACGAGCCATAACGCTATTGTACAGTTTCTTTATCCGAGTTTTTTCATTGTAGGCGCCATGGTACGTGGTCACGAACGGCTTGGCGCTCATTCGAGCGGCCATAAGTGCGCTCCACGCGGGTGCTCGACTGCGCGCATGAATGAGATCGACGCCGCGTGTGCGGATGAGATCTGCGATCAGCTTCGCGTTCCAACAAATACGTGCGGGGTTTTTCGTGCCAGCGGGAAAGTTGATGTGTTCGGCTCCTACATCCGTCAGGCGCGAAACCATACGGCCGCCCTCTGACAAGACGATGGCTTTGCCACCTGCCATTACAATTGCTTCAGCAATCTCGATCGCCGACAGCTCTGCGCCTCCGGTATCCAGCTCGGGAATAATCTGTAGTATCGTCGGCGACGCGCTTGTCATTCGAAGTTCCTGATGAATTGGAGGCATCTATAAAGTGCACGAGGAGGGACCGCAAACCTTGACGCGAACGTTGCATGTAGGCACCGGACCTGACGCCCGCGCGATCGCCTATCGCCACACGCCGCCAGCGAACTCGGGCACGACGGGATTGTTGTGGTTGTCCGGCTTCATGTCAGATATGTCGGCCACCAAGGCAACCGCCGTCGCGCACTGGGCAAGCAAGCATGGCCTCGGCTCCACATTTTTCGATTATTCGGGCCATGGCGCATCAAGCGGCGCTTTCAAAGACGGCACCATCGGTCGGTGGCTCGAGGAAGCAGCCGCAGTCTTCACGAAGGTCACGACCGGCCCGCAAGTCGTCATCGGCTCAAGCATGGGCGGATATCTCGCACTGCTCATGCTCCGGAAGCTGCGCGCCGATGCACCCGAACACGCGCGCCGGATCAAAGGCCTGGTCCTGATCGCGCCCGCATGGGACATGACCGAAGAACTAATGTGGAAGAAATTTCCCGATGATGCCCGGCTCGCGATCGAGCGCGACGGCGCATATCTGCGGCCATCGAATTACGCGCAGCCTTACACGATCACGCGCGCACTGATCGAGGATGGCCGCAACCACCTTCTCGCGCGGCAGCCTTTCGATCCCGGCTGTCCGGTCAGGATTATTCAGGGTCTGATCGACGTCGATGTACCCCCGAGTCACACGCGCGAATTACTGAACTTTCTCAGCTCGAAAGATGTGCGCCTGATCGAGATCCCCGATGGCGAACACCGGCTGTCGCGCCCTGAAGATTTGGAAAAATTATACGCAGCGATTGCCGAGCTTGTTTGAGCCGCGACGCAGCCACCCATCATTTATCCGACGCGCGCGCCACATCGTCGTGGGGCAAGCCGGCCGCGACAGCCTCTTCGAGCATCTGCGCGCCAGCGGTGCGCGCGGTCTCCTCAGGCACGACCCATATGCGAAAATCCGGCGTGGCGATGGGATTCTCACAATATAGGTCGCCGTCGCTGACCTTGCATGACCGATCCAACGCGGCGTCAGATCCTCGCGTCGGCTCGTGCGATGCCGATCCAAGTTCAATCAAGTTGACTTGCGCGCCGGTTGGTACAGTGACGTTGCGGAACACGCAGCCGGTCTTGTCTTTGCAGGAGTCCGGGCTCGCCTCCGACGTCGTCTTGAGCTTTAGCGCATCGAGCTTCGCAAGCTTGACGGCGTCAGCGCTCAGCCCAGCTGAAACATAGCACGCGTCCTGAATACATAGAATCGGATCGAACTTCGGCGCCGGTGACGACTTGGCCGAAATGCCGCTCGTCTCGATGGCCAGCAGCAGAGACGCGGGGAGTGCTGGCACGCCGGTGAGCTTGGGTGTGGCTTCGGCCGCTTTGTTCTCGGTTTTGGCCTGAACGTTCGGCTTGCCCTGCTCTGGGGCAGAGGAATTCGCCGCGGCCGGGTTCGCGGCCGCAGCCGGCGGCATTTCCGCGATCTTTGCGACCGGTGCAGTCTGGACCGCGGTTGGAGGCGTCGCTGGAGCAACCGTTATGGGAGCTGCCGCCGGCACAACCGCCTTCGCGTTCGGCTGAGGCGGCGGAACCAATTTTGGCGTAACTTGCGGATCGGGACGCCCTTGCGCCTGCTCAGCACGCGCCCGCCGCAGCATCTCCATCTCGTAATCGAGTGGTGGCCGCTGCGCTTTCTCAGGTGCCGGCGCTT
>JANOCZ010000040.1:0-4170 GCA_031412455.1 Hyphomicrobium sp.
GGATCGCGGAACGCGTGTCGCCAAGCGCCAATAAAAACGTCATCCCCGCGCCACGCATCGACGATGCGCGGATCCTGCGGCGGGGATCCACGTCAAGCCTCCGCTGACCCTAGGTGTAACATCCGCTTGGCTCTAGCTGCATCTGATCCTTGCTCAGGCATCGCCGTTCCGGCACAAGAACACAGACCGCGCTTCCCGTCCCCAAAAACAAAAAGCCCCAAAAACAAAAAAAGCGGCTGAGCTTGCGCTCGCCACCACCCGCACGTCCGACCATCCAAATAACCTAGCACAGGAGCGTTGCGCTGTCCAGGAAAACCTATGGTTAGCGCCGTTTTTCGCGCGTTTACGGCTTCTCCTTCGCCGCGTCATCAGCGGCCGGCGCGACTGTCGACGACACCGCTGGAATCCAGTCCCGGCTGTACATCGCCATCGTGCCGTTCTGGGAAGAAATCGCGCGCACGTTGAAGTACGGCAGATTCAGCGCGAACGTCAGCGGCTCAGGTTGCGCCGCTTTCAAACTGTCCAACAATCCGTCTGAACTGTCAGCCATCGTCAGCGTCAGCGTAAATTTAAAATCGCCTTTATCGACGACGAGCATCGGCAGCATCTCGCCCATGTTGTAGAACCGTACGGTCTCCGTCACCGTGCCGTGCCCCGGCACCGATATCGGCGCGAACGAGCGCAGCGGCGTTTTCTCATCGCGCGGATAATCGCCGAGGAACGCGCTGCGAAAGCGGACCGACTTGCGCTCCGCACCAGGCTGCAAATTTTCAACATCGAGGGTCATCGACAGGATCGTGCCCGCGCGCGCCATCGTTGGCAATCGTGATCGGCACGTTGAATACGTCCGCGCCGTCGCGCGCATAGTGGACCATCGGCGGCACATAAACCGTCAGGTCCGGCGACTTGAGGGAATTGTCCCAATAGGACAAACCGGAGAAAAATAATGCCACGCCCGAAAGCAGCGTCGCAAACATGCCGCCGTGCTGACCATGCTCGACGACCTCGGATGCACCAATGCCGCTGCCGCGTAGCCTCTGCGATCGCAATGCCATGAATTCCCCCCGGAACGCGCGATTATGCTTGTCACAAGAGAAACAGAGCGCCTGCCAATACGGCAAACGTTGGGCGTTCCTTCTCCTGAGGGAGAAGGTGGCCGTAGGCCGGATGAGGGCTGTGCTATTGGGCACGCGAGCCAACCTCCCGACATACTGTTCCGCGACCGCTTCAGGTGACTGGGGCGAAAGCGAAATTTACCCAGTCCGGCCCGCCCTCATTGCGCCCGGGTGTTCTCCGCTGAACGTCGGGTCATCTGCGTGACGACAGCCGTCAACTCTTCCGCCGAGAATGCCGGCAGCGAGCAAATCTTATTACTGCACGCAAACGCCGCCGCCCGGTCCATTTCTGGATACGTCACATCGGGATTGGGCAGCGGACCCTCGCGGGTATCCCACCAATCGATCCGCTTGTTGAGCGCTGGATAGGCCCGCGCCGCAGTGTGTAAAGCAACAGCTTCAGTATCGCCCTTGTGACCAACGATCGTCAGATGCGTCGGCTCTTGTGAAAATTCGCTATCCGCCAAAAGAATTCCACTTCCGACGCGGCCGCTTTCCACCACGCCATCCGACACGATGTATTTGATCGCGTGCTCCGCAAGATCTTTGGACTCCGGCGCGCCGAGATAGCGCCACAGACGAATTGCAAATCGCGCCGCTTGCACTTGCTCATCGAGATTGCGGTAAGGCTTTGCCAAAACGCCGCTAGCTCCCTCGGCCGTCATTGTCGTCGCAAAGCCGCCGTCGCCATCGCGAAACCGCCCGAGCGCCACGCCGCTTTCTGCGGCCAACGTCAGCCACCGCCGCTTTCCAGTCGCCGCATAGAGATCGATCGCCGCCGCCCCCATCGCGATGGTATCGCCCAGGAACGGCCCGCCGCGATCGTTCGCGCCATGCTTGAATATTCCGTTGTCATCGCGCCGGTTGGCGATGATCCACTCCGCCGTGCGTTCAGCTTGTGCAAGCGCCGTGGCATCGCCGGTCACATTTGCATACGCGATGAGCCCGCTGATCGCCCAGCCGTTCTCGCGTGCATAGATATTTTGATCGACCCGCGGCTGGCGGCCAAGCTGAGCGCGCTGTGCGCCGTTCATTGCGAAGAATACTTTACCCGGCATTGCCGCATCGACGTCGGCATCTTGCGTCGCGAAGAATGTGCCATCCGCGTTCATCAGCACCGTCGTCATGTACCGGTAGATATCTCGGGCAGCACCCAGATACTTCGCATCCTTGAATAATCCGAATGCCTGCGAATACTGCCGCAAGCCGTTCGCCTGATACCACATGATCTTTTCATAATGCGGCGACTTCCAATCGGCCTTATCGGAATACTGATAGATCCCACCCGCGACCGGATCGATAAGCTGAAGCGCCGACGTCAGAGTCGTCTTGGCCACCACCCGCGCATTGGCGTCACCGCGTTCCGCGCCCTGCAGCACATAATCCATGCTGTCCGCATCGATGAACTTGTGGACGTCGCCCCAGCCGCCGAACCGGCGATCATAGCTCTGAGCCAAGTTCGCGATGAGCTGCTTGCGCGCCCCAGCACTGAGCGCCGACGTCGCCGCCGGCTTGATGATCTCCGCCCCGCCAGCCGACGGCCCAGGCGTTGGATCATCAATGATCGCCTGCAACAGAGACGCCATGTTTTCAGGTTCGATATAGCCGCGCCGCTTGACGAGTTCCGTCCCGTCCGGCGCAAAGATGATTGTCGCTGGCCAACCCCAGTCGCCGTACCGCGCCGACAGATCGGGGTTTGCATCCTGATCGACGCGCACCGCCACGAATTTCTCATTGAGCAGTTTGACGACCTTCGGATCCCGGTACGTCGTCGCTTCCATCACGTGACACCAGTGACACCAGACGGCTTCGAGATCGAGAATGACGAACCGGTTTTCGGCCTTGGCTTTGGCCAGCATTTCTAACGACCAGCCGCCCCACGCGACCGGCTCATCGGCCTTTGCCGGAGTTCCAACTAGAAATAATCCCAAAAGGACAAACGCCGTCCGCCAACCAGCCATCGCGCCGCCTCCAAAAGTCTCAAATCTTAAAGAGACTACGGAACAAGCAGCGTCGAAGTTTCACCGGCTGATTTCTGGCAAGAGCTACTCGCGCTGCCGGCGCGTCATGAAGGCCAGCCTCTCCAGCAAATGCGCGTCCTGCTCGTTCTTGATCAAAGCACCAGCCAACGGCGGGATCAGTTTGCGCGGATCGCTTTCGCGTAGCAGCGCCGGATCGATATCCTCGTTGAGCAGCAGTTTCAGCCAGTCGAGCAATTCCGACGTCGACGGCTTTTTCTTCATCCCGGGCACGTCGCGCAAGTCATAGAATACCCGTAGCGCTTCGTTGACGAGCCGCCCCTTGAGCCCCGGAAAATGCACCTCGACGATCGCCCGCATCGTCTCCGCATCGGGAAACTTGATGAAGTGGAAAAAACAGCGCCGTAAAAACGCGTCCGGCAATTCTTTCTCGTTGTTGGACGTAATCATCACGATCGGCCGCGACTTCGCTTTGATCGTCTCGCCGGTCTCGTAAACAAAAAATTCCATGCGATCGAGTTCCTGCAACAGATCGTTGGGAAACTCGATATCGGCCTTATCGATTTCATCGATCAGCAGCACGCAGCGCTCATCGCGCGTGAACGCATCCCACAGTTTGCCGCGCCGGATGTAGTTGGCAATATCTTTGACGCGCGCATCGCCCAGTTGCCCATCGCGCAACCTCGACACCGCGTCGTATTCATACAAGCCCTGCTGCGCCTTGGTCGTCGACTTAACGTGCCATTCGATCAGCGGTACGCCGAGCCCGCGCGCGACTTCAGCGGCCAGCACCGATTTGCCCGTACCGGGCTCACCTTTGATGAGTAGCGGCCGCTGCAGCGTGATCGCGGCATTGACCGCAATTTTGAGATCGTCGGTCGCAACGTAATTTTTCGTGCCTTGAAATTGCATACGCGCGCTTGCATCCTTTTGAGCCCAAGACCGTGCGCGACCGTAGATTTGCGCGGACAACCGGGCAAGGCGGCGCATGACCACGCGGCTCAAGAATGTCTCTGCGGAAACCGCAGCTACGCGAAAACAGAACGCCGTCCGGGGAGTCGGACGGCGTTCTGAGA
>JANOCZ010000041.1:0-3461 GCA_031412455.1 Hyphomicrobium sp.
CGATCACATGCCTGAGCCGACTTCGAACACGAGCCCGGCCGACTACATGGGCATGGTCGCTAAAGCCAAGACGTACATCGCGGCCGGCGATATTTTCCAGGTCGTGCTGTCGCAACGCTTTTCAGCGCCGTTCACGCTGCCTTCGTTTGCGCTCTACCGTTCGCTGCGACGGCTCAACCCGTCACCGTTTCTATTTCATCTCGATTTTGGCGATTTTTCACTCGTTGGATCGTCGCCCGAAATTCTCGTGCGCGTGCGCGACGGCGACGTCACCATTCGGCCGATTGCTGGGACAGCGCGGCGCGGCGACAATGATGCCGAGGACAAAGCGTTAGCCGCGGCATTGCTAGCCGATCCCAAAGAGCGCTCCGAGCACCTCATGCTGCTCGACCTTGGGCGCAACGACGTCGGCCGCGTCGCCAAGACCGGCTCCGTCACCGTCACCGATCAGTTCGTGATCGAGCGCTACAGCCACGTCATGCATATCGTGTCGAACGTCACCGGGCGTCTCGACGAGGCCAATCACGATGCCATCGACGCGTTGATGGCGGGGTTTCCAGCGGGAACCGTGTCGGGTGCCCCCAAGGTGCGCTCGATGGAGATCATCGCTGAACTGGAGAAAGCCAAGCGCGGACCTTACGCCGGGTGCGTTGGTTATTTTTCCGCTGGCGGCGAGACCGATACGTGCATCGTTTTGCGGACCGCGATCGTCAAGGACGGCTTGCTGCACGTGCAGGCGGGCGCTGGCATCACGCATGACAGCATCGCCGAGAATGAACAGCAGGAATGCATCAATAAAGCGAAGGCGATTGTCCGGGCCGCAGAAGAGGCCGTGCGCTTTGCGGCCAAGCGGCGAACCGGCGGCGCCAATAACGGCTGAGCATTCGCCTAACGCGATCGGGCGGCTGGGACTGATGGCGCAGCGCGCGGCGGTGGCTTCCAGCGTTTGGCCCAGGCGCGCGGCCAGGGATGCCAACGCGGCTGCCAGAACAAGCTAATCAAACTGTGCCACAGCGTATAGACGAACAGCCACCCCAGCACGCGCAGCGGCAGCGCACCAAACGCAAACGTCAGCCGCCGGGTTCTCACCCACGCGCCGGTACCAAATTTCATCGATTGAGCTTTGATCCAGCCGCGGACGACGGCGGGCCCCAACACTTTTTCGGCAATGCGCAGGGCGATGAAGCCTACAATGGCGAGCGGCAACAGCAGCCACAGCGCGATCCAGAATAGGTACGACACGATCGACCAGACGAGCCAGATCAGCCAGCCTGCGAGCCACAGTATCGGGCTCAAAATTGCGGCGATCGTTTCCATCATGAGTTGTCTATCTCGCTCAAGGCCGGCCTCGTATCTGGCCACGCTTCTGGCTCCGACACCCGTTTAACGCACATCGATGCGGCGCGCACGCGACCCTTCACCCCTCACCTGCTCGCGCTCAACCAAACGCGACATCGCGGCTTGCCGTGCAGGATTTGCCACGGCATTGTCGCTGGATGGTTCAGGTTGGAATACTCCGTCATGCGAAGTCGAGCTGGAACGAGCCAGGGCTCGACGATTTCGACCGGCCACTCAATGACCGCGGGCGCACGGCCGCTCCGATCATGGGCCAGGTTCTAGCGTCGCTGAATTTTGCGCCCGACATCATCTTATGTTCACCGTCAAAGCGGACCCGGGAGACGCTGGCGCTGATCGAGCCGTCGATCGTCAGGGCTCCCAAGCTGATTGATTTCGACGAGAGGCTCTATCTCGCGCCGGCGAGCGAACTGATGGCGATTTTACGCAAGATCGACACGCCGGCGACGGCGGTTCTGCTCATCGGCCATAACCCCGGCCTGCATAACCTTTTGACGCAATTTACGGCGACGGGGTCATCGGGCGATGTGGCACGCGCCGGGGAAAAGCTGCCGACAGCTGCGTTTGCGCTCATTTCGTTTCCGGGGAACACTTTTCACGATATCGCGCCCCGAACCGGTCACCTCGAGACGTTCATTACGCCAAAGGACCGCGCTTGACGCTGAGGCCTTGAGACGGCACTACGGGGGCCAAACGCGGCGCGCTCTTATTTAGGCCCGCCCCGCTCCTGACTGGACGTGGAAGTCATGCTGATACTCATCGATAACTATGACAGCTTCACCTACAATCTCGTCCATTATCTGGGCGAGCTGGGGTCCGAAAGCGTCGTCATTCGCAACGACAAAATTTCGGCCGAAGAGGTCATCGCGCTGAAGCCGCAGGCGATCGTGCTGTCGCCTGGGCCGTGCACGCCCAACGAAGCTGGCGTATGCCTCGACCTGATCAAAAAAGCCGGGCCGACGATCCCATTGCTCGGCGTGTGTCTTGGTCATCAATCGATCGGCCAAGCCTATGGCGGAAAGGTCGTGCGCGCGCCGCAGCCAATGCACGGCAAGCTGTCGGCGATCACGCACACCGGGCGCGGCGTGTTCAAGGGGCTGCCGCCGTCGTTTGAGATCACGCGCTATCATTCGCTGATCGTCGAGCGCGCAACGCTTCCCGATTGCCTCGAGATTACGGCCGAGACCGCCGACGGCATCATCATGGGATTGCAGCACAAGACGCATCCCGTGCACGGCGTGCAATTCCATCCCGAGAGCATCGCGTCCCAGCAGGGACACGCTTTGCTGGCAAACTTCCTATCGCTCGCTGGCATGTCGCCCAAATCCCACAAAGCTGCGTGAGACCCAAACGATGCCAGCGCGCGAACTGAAACGTCTTCTCAATCGCGTGGCCGATGGAGAGCAGCTCAGCGAAAGCGAGATCATTGCGGCGCTCGATCTTTTGATGTCGGGGGTCGCACCGCCCGTTGCCATGGGCGCGTTCCTGATGGCGCTGCGCGTGCGCGGCGAAACGCCGGCTGAAATCACGGGGGCAGCGAAATTTTTGCGCTCGCGGATGACGTCGGTCGATGCGCCGCCCAACGCCGTTGATATCGTTGGCACGGGCGGCGACAGTAGCGGCACCTACAATATCTCGACGGCAGCGGCTTTCGTTACGGCGGGTGCTGGCGTGACCGTCGCCAAACACGGCAATCGCGCGGTCACCTCGTTATCGGGCGCCTCCGACGTTTTGGCGGCGCTCGGCGTTCGCCTCGACGTGCCACCGGTTGCCGTCACGCGGGCGATTGCTGAGTCCGGCGTCGGGTTTCTTTGGGCGCCTCTGTATCACCCGGCCATGAGAACCTGGGCGCCGATCCGCGCTGATCTTAGCGTGCGCACGCTTTTCAACCTGCTCGGGCCGTTGTGCAATCCAGCTGGCGTTAAGCGGCAAGTTCTCGGCGTCTATGACCGCCGTCTGGTCGAACCGATCGCGCAGGTTTTGAAAAATCTCGGATCGGTGCACGCGTGGGTCGTGCATGGCGCCGACGGCATGGACGAGTTGACGACGACTGGCATTTCGACGGTTGCTGAACTGCACGACGGCGACATCACGGTGTTTGACGT
>JANOCZ010000042.1:0-3955 GCA_031412455.1 Hyphomicrobium sp.
AGCCATGCCGTCGCTGCCGACGATGCCGATGGGGCGATGATCTGACATGCGGGTACGGCCTCATGAAATTACAGAGGCCGTACTATGGGTGCCGATGTGTCCGACCGCAATGGCGGGCGCGTTGATTGGCCAGATTTACCAGCCGATGCGGACGCCGGCCTTCCCGGCCCAGGAGCCGCCTTCGGTTGAGATGGCGGCGCCGACGAATGCGGACGTTCCACCTTCGATGCGAACGATGCCGGTTACGCCGAGAGCGGTTTCGCCGCCTTCCGAGAATCCAAGTCCGCCGCTCAGTGAAACTTGTTCGCCCTTTTCGAGCCAGCTGGGCAACGACAAGGCGGCGTTCAAGGCGAGAGACTCATTCATGTCGAAGTCGGCGCCGTCGTTACCGGCTACTCCTTGGTCACCCTTTGGCCCGGTAGCGCCCGTGGCTCCGGTGGCGCCTGTCGCTCCGGTTGCGCCGGTCGCCCCGATTTCGCCTTGCGCGCCTGTTGCTCCGGTCGCGCCTGTTGCTCCGGTCGCGCCTGTGTCTCCGGTCGCGCCTGTTGCTCCGGTGGCGCCTGTTGCTCCGGTCGCGCCTGTGTCTCCGGTCGCGCCTGTTGCTCCGGTGGCGCCTGTTGCTCCGGTCGCGCCTGTTGCTCCGGTCGCGCCTGTGTCTCCGGTCGCGCCTGTGGCTCCGGTCGCGCCGGTGGCACCCGTTGCGCCGGTGTCGCCCGTTGCGCCTGTTAAGCCGGTTGCGCCGGTGGCACCCGTCGCACCCGTCGCTCCTTGACACGAGGTCAGGTCGAGCGACAGCTGATAGTTGTTATCGATAAAGCCGTTGCCGCCGGTGGCAGTATTCAGATTAATGAAATCACTGGTCGCAGTGACCGATGGGTTGGGGCCTCCGATATCCGTAGCCGTAAACGTCGCCCCTTGGGTTCCTCCTGCCGCTCCGTCGCTCCCGCAACCCTTGACACTAAAAAATTGCGCATCAGCGGCACGTACCGGCCCGGCGGAAATGCCGACGCCGAGAACTACGGTGAGCGCTCCAACGGCCATGATTGCGCGATGGCTGGCGCTGTTGGAATGATTGGTTTGATATTTACGCATTACAAAACTCCCCACTGCACACGGCTTTCCCGTCCGGCGGACAAGCGTCAGCCGGCTGCGGCTTGGCGGCCGCCTTGATCAAATGAATGTGACTCCCCGTTCGGCGCTGTCTGTCCCGTTCAACTCCGGACGGTCGGGACGGCGATACTGACGATTCCCGGCGAAATTGGTCATCCGAAAGGCTGTCAATACATTTTTAACTTGACGGAGATTGTTCTGTGGAGAAATCTATCTGTTCGAATAGGTGTTGAAAATCAGCCACTTAAAACGCGATTCAATTACAACTTTCGATTGTATTCGACTTCAATTGCGTAGCTAGAATGCAACAGCGTCCTAACAATCTAGATTGTTGGTGGAAATTCCTGAGCTGTTTGCATTGCGGAGGTGATTGGCCATGACGAAAGCAAGCGGAATGACGCCTCAGTCACTCACTGTTCGGGAAACTGAGTGTCTCAATGCTCTCGCCGATGGTCTGACGAGCGCTGGCATTGCGCGGCGGCTTGAAATCGCCGTGCCGACCGTCGTGATGCATTTGACCAACGCGCGCCGCAAGCTCAATGCAACCACGCGCGAGCAAGCGGTCGCGATTGCGATGCGTATAGGCTTGATGAAATAGGACGCTCAGCGGCCTTCGCGCCACCAGGCCAGGGCGATCAAGGCCAACAAGGCTGACAGCGCGGCGAGGCCGGTGAACATTGGCGTGAGTTTCACTCCGCGGGTCAGATAGGCTTCGCGATCCTTGAGGCCAAGCCAGCCGGACCCGGCCATGACTTTGGCGTTCGACATCATTGAGATGCGCGGGACTTCGATTGAGGGCGCGGCGGCGGAAAAGATGCCGGGGCCTGAGCGCGTCCAGAACACGCCGCCGCCCGTCGATGCGGCGATCGATTTCATCTTGTCTTCGGTAGCGGTGACTTCGCTCATTTCGCGCGGATCTTCGATGCCAGCGTTTGCGACGGCCGTCAGCGTGCCCTGCGGGCCCGCGGTTTCAGCTTTGTAGAGACCGGGAATTTTCACATCAACCGTCGCGCGCCAGATGCCGGACGTGGGCGTCGTCGGTTCGAGTGTGACGTCGGATGTTTCGCCGCCAGGGCCCAAAAGTTTGACCGGGCCAACCTTGTCTCCCATCGAGCGCCGCTCGAGCGTCAGCTTCAGGCCCTTCGAAGTTGCAATCAGGCGTTCTTCTTCGAGATCAGGTTCCTTCATCAGCCAGTGTGAAAGGCGGCGCAGCAAATCGGTATGGGGTCCGCCACCGTCGAAGCCGCGGGCCCACAACCACGAATGATCGGACGTCAGCAGCGCCACGCGACCTTTGCCTTGGCGATCGAGGATCAGCAACGGCTTGTCTTCGGCGCCGCTCATGACGACGCGGCCACGATCGGGCGTAACATCGGCTTGGCGAAACCAGCGACCCCAGGTCGGCTCGGCCTTGGCGTCGGCTAAAAGCGGCGAGATCGAGCCGGGAAGCCCGGCTGTTACCGGGTGCTTCGCGCCGTCCGCCGTGATTTTGGCGCGGAACGGCGTCTCGATTACGCGGCCGGTTGGGGTGGCCGGCAAGACGCTGGCCAGCGGTGTCTTATGGATCGTAAAGCTGCCGGCATAGTCGTCGCCGGCTGCGATCAACAACGCGCCGCCGTGCTGGTCGACGTAGCGGGCGATGTTTTCGTAATAGAGCAGTTGCAGAATGCCCTTGTGTTCGTAGCGATCGAAGATGATCAGGTCGAAATCCTTGATCTTCTCGGAGAACAGTTCGCGCGTCGGGAAGGCGATCAGCGAGAGCTGATTGATCGGCGTGCCGTCCTGTTTTTCGGGTGGGCGGAGGATCGTGAAGTGAACGAGATCGACGGCGGCGTCCGACTTTAAAAGATTGCGCCACGTTCTCTCGCCGGCGTGTGGTTCGCCCGAGACGAGCAGGACGCGCAAATTCTCGCGCACGCCTTCGGCGGCGACAACGACGCGGTTGTTGGCCGGGGTTAGTTCGCCCGGGACGGTATCGAGTTCAATTTCGACGATGTTGGTGCCGGTGTGGGGAAACGGCATGTCGATTTTATTGGCGCGGCCGATTTCACTGCGGATCGTTTCGTCGGGTTTGCCTTCGCGGCGGACTTTGAGATTGACGGGCGCGGCCGTGCTGCCGGGTTTGCCGCTTTCGCGCACGGCGACCTGGATCGGACGCGACTGGCCGACAAGCCCGTAACGCGGCGCCTCGATAATTTCGATGCGGCGATCGAATTCGTTTTTGGTGCCGGTCAGTAGCGTATGCACGGGGGCGTCGAAGCCGAGGCTCTGCGCCGATTTAGGCACGTCGTGAACCTGGCCGTCAGTGACAAACAACACGCCGGCGATACGGTCGGGCGCGGTGTCGGTCAAGGCGGCGTTAAGGTCGGCAAACAGATTGGTACCGGCTGCCGTCTGGTCGCCCGGTTTGGCGCCCGCGACCCACTTGATATTCAGGTTGGGGACTTTGGCAAACTTGGCCTCGAGATCTTTTTTGATGGCGTCGGTCTGCTCGGGGCGGCCGGCAAGTTTCTGGCTCGTTGATTCATCGAGGACGACGATGGCGACGTTGGCTAAGTTTTCTCGCTCTTCCTCGCGCAGTGTTGGATTGAAGAGTGCGGCCAGCATTGCGGCGAGTGCGGCCAAGCGCAGCCACGCGCCACGCGAGCGGCGGAATAATAGTAGTGCGACGAGCGCCAGAGCGAGCACGACCAGCAGCCAGAGAACCGGCTGAGGCAGGAGCGGGGCAAAATCAATCGACCAGTTCATGCGTGTCCTTCGTGGCCGTTACCATTGCGCATCGTGGTCCGTGTCATTGTCCGAGGCGCTCGAGCAGCGCTGGGACGTGAACTTGATCGGCTTTGTA
>JANOCZ010000043.1:0-7604 GCA_031412455.1 Hyphomicrobium sp.
GCCTGCTGAATATCGGCAAAAGTCACCGGCAGCGGGCCCGCAGTGCGTTTCGTTTTTGCTGCCTTCATGATTGATCACATCCGCTTTCGTATTGCCGCCGACCAGCCAACCCGTCAGTCCAATCGCAACATGCCACGTGGGACTCCTGAGTTCCGTCGCGCAGCTCGCCCCTTCAGGCTTGCTATTTTCCCTAGCCCGCGCTGCATAACAACCCGTGTCAAACAAAACGCTAAACGTCGGAAAGACAAATCATGCTTAAAGTTGCTTGGATCGGCCTTGGTGTCATGGGTTATCCGATGGCCGGTCATCTTGCGCGCCGCGGGGAATCGCAACTCACCGTCTACAACCGCACACCAGCGAAAGCCGCAGCGTGGGTCGCAGCCCATCCAGGCATGGCCACCGCCGCTACGCCAGCCAACGCCGCCCGCGATGCCGATTTCATTTTCAGTTGCGTCGGCAATGACGATGATCTTCGATCGGTAACGACCGGCACCGATGGCGCGTTCGGCGCGATGAAACCCGGCGCCATCTTCGTCGATCACACGACGACCTCGGCGCAAGTGGCCCGCGAACTGTCCGGCATTGCCCAAGCTTCTGGCTTCGCATTTCTGGATTGCCCCGTCTCTGGCGGACAGGCAGGCGCTGAGAATGCCAACCTGACCGTCATGGCCGGTGGCGAGCAAATCGCCTACGATCGTGCCGAACCGCTGATTCATGCCTACGCCCGCAGCGTGCGCTACATCGGCAAATCAGGCAGCGGCCAGCTGACCAAAATGGTCAATCAGATCGCGGGCGCAGGCGTCATCCAAGGTTTGGCCGAGGCGATCCACTTTGCCGAACAGGCCGGCCTCGACCTCGACGCTGTGCTGGCAACAATTTCAAAGGGTGCATCCCAATCCTGGCAAATGGAAAACCGCTGGAAAACGATGCACGAGCGGCAATTCGATTTCGGCTTCGCCGTTGATTGGATGCGCAAGGATCTCGGAATTTGCCTGACCGAAGCCAAGCGCAATGGCGCCGACCTCCCGGTTACGGCGATCCTGGAAAACTATTACGCTGAACTGCAAACGAAAGGCGCCAACCGCTCAGATAGCTCGAGTTTGATCGCCTTGCTCCCGCGCCAGAAAAAGTCTTGATCGACCAGTTTATCAAGCTTTTCCGGCTGCAATTGCAAATTGCAACGGCAACGAGGTCGTGTACTTGATCTGCTCCATCGCGAACGCCGACGACACCTTGGCGATCTCGATCCGCGCAATCAGTTTTTTGTAAAACACATCGTAGGCCGCGATGTCGGGCACCGCGACGCGCAACAGATAATCGACTTCGCCCGACATGCGGTAGAACTCCACGACTTCGGGGAAGTCAGCGACGGCGGCATGAAATTTTTCCAGCCATTGCAGCGAGTGCTGATCCGTTTTGATCGACACGAACACCGTGACGCCGGCGTTGACATGGACCGGGTCAAGCAGCGCGACGCGTCGGCGGATCACGCCCGCGTCTTCGAGCTTTTGCACGCGTCGCCAGCACGGCGTCGTCGATAGCCCAACCTCTTTGCCGATGTCGGCGACGGGCCGTGTGCAGTCATCCTGCAGGAGGCGCAATATTTTGATGTCCATATCATCAAGCATGGCGCACCCTTCCGAAAAATATTTCCAAAGAATGAGAATACTCGGACTATATTTTTCTCTCGACTCTCCGTCAATAAAAGATTGAGGAAATTTTACCCACATCACCGCGATCGAGCAGCCGGGCGCTACGTGCCGATGCCGCGCTCATGCCGCCACGCGCGCGGCTGCTGGAACTCTCCACTCCACAGCCCGCGCCGCTTGGCTTTGGCCTCGCCCTGCTCGCGCAGGTAGCTGCCGTAAGCCACAGCCATTCCAGCCGCGACCATTCCAGCGTTAATGTCCCGGCCTTGAGCAGTGCACACCGCCAAAAGCCGGCCGTGTTTATCGCGCTCCGAGACAGCACACGCGACGTTGCCATTGCCGATGAGCCGCGCCAGTTCGTCCCGAGCCGCGTTCCCGCAATCCCACGACCGGCCTTGCCGCGTGCACGTTTGCCGCCCCTCGGGCGCGTCAATGCCTTTCATGCGGACTTCATGCGACCCGACATGCAGACTGTCGCCGTCGATCGCGCGTGCCCGCCCCGAGATTTGTTCGGGAAACGGCTCGCCCTGCGTATGCGACCCGCGCTTTGGCAAATGCTGATTACCAGCCAACGCCCCCAGCGCCGCAAGGACCAGCGCGATAAGCCAGCGGCCGAGCTGGCGTTGCGTACTCTTGCTGATGCCTTGCATGTGAAACCTACAACTTGAAACGGATCGTTAAAGGTTAATTTATCGGTTTACGTCCAATTAGCTCGTGGCCCACAAACGCGGGCGGCCTCTAGATTGGGATAGCGGCTAAACGGATGGACGACAACGCCGGCATCGCCGACAACATTGAGCGCCGCCAAGCGCGGCGTCCGCGCGTTCGCAAAGGCGACGACGAACTCAAAGCCTATCGCGACCGGCTGACCCACGGCACGACGAACAAACCGGAATTCGAGTACGAACTGCTGACGATGTTTGCGCGCAACGAGACGAGCGCGCCCTACGCCATGCCAGCTCTGTGCTTCATTTTCTACATCGCCTCGATGTTTTGGGCGTCGTTTTCGGAAGCGACGATCTGGATCGCCATCGTCATTATCGCCAAAGTCGTAATGCTCGACCAGTGCCGCCGGTTGCTCGCTCTGCCGCGTTCCGACGTCAACGTCGGCGAATGGCGCAGGCATTTCATCCGCATCGAACTGATCAACGGCATTTCGCTGGCCGGCTTCGCGTTGATCGGCATTTCAAAGACGCAAGATGCGATCGCGCCCGAAGCGGCGTTCTCCTCGCCAATCTTCATCTTCGCCACGCTGATGGTCGTGCTTGCGCTGCGTATGACGTTCGCCTCGACGCTCACCCGCGTGTTCCTGGCCGGCACGGTGCCGATGACACTGGCCGTTGCTGCCCGGCTGTTCATGCTCGCCGACCCATTCTACATCGCCCTCGGTTCAATGGCGGTCGGCATCCACGTCTTCTTCTTATACTTGACTCAAGGCTTGCATTCGACGGCCCTCGCCATGGTCGAATTCCGCGCCGAAAAAGACAGCTTGATCGCCGAACTGGAAGAAGCCTCCGCGATCTCCGACGAAGCCCGCCTTCGCGCTGAGGCCGCCAACAAAGCCAAATCGCGTTTTTTGGCGACGATGAGCCACGAACTGCGCACGCCGCTCAACGCCATCATGGGCTTCTCCGAAGTGATGGAGAAGGAACTGCTGGGCCCAATCGGCAATGCCACCTACCGCGAGTATGCGACCAACATTTATTCGAGCGGCAATCACCTGCTGCACATCATAAACGAGATTCTCGACCTGTCGCGCATCGAGGCCGGCCGCTATGATCTGCACGAAGAAACGTTCCGCCTGACCGACATCGCCGAAGACTGCGAGCGCCTTGTCAAGATTCGCGCTGAGGCGAAGGGCCTGCAACTGATCGAAGACTTCGCGCCTGACCTGCCGCAGGTCTGGGCCGACCCGCGCGCGCTCCGCCAGATCTGCTTAAACCTGTTGTCGAACGCTTTGAAATTCACGCCCAAAGGCGGCCGCATCACCATCACGGTCGGGCATTCATCCGATGGCGGCATGATGTTGTCGGTTCGCGATACCGGACCTGGCATTCCCAAAGACGAAATCCCCCGCGTTCTGCAGGCTTTCGGGCAAGGGTCGCTGGCCCATGAATCTGCTGAAGGCGGCACCGGACTCGGGCTGCCGATTGTGCAAAACCTCATTCAACTGCACGGCGGCACGTTCGATCTTAAATCCGAATTGCGCAAAGGCACCGAGGTGACGATCACGCTGCCGCGTCAGCGCGTCATGCATGCGGTCGCGCCGTTGCAGCCGTTGGGCCATGAGCGCCATCGCGATCCAGCGCCTCAACCACGAGCGCCCCGTCAACCGCGCCTCAAGGCCACGTCTCCTTATGGCTCCGACACGCCCTATCGCTCAGCCAACCATGCGCGCTGATCGCGCCGTTGCGTTGCCCGCACGTGCCAGCTAAAAGCGCGCGCATGACTACGAAACAAACGCAAGACATCGAGAAACCGGCGATCGAAACTCCCTGCGTACAGATTTGCGTGATGGACGCTGCGACCGGCCTCTGCCAGGGCTGCAGCCGCACCCGCAACGAAATCGCCGCCTGGTCGCAGCTGACCAGCGCCGAGCGCCGCCGCATCATGCTCGAACTCCCGTCGCGCCCGCAACCCGACCGCTGAGGCAACATGCTAGGCTGGCTGCTCCTGGGCTTCGCAACCCTGACCGCCCTCTTCTTTTACTTCCAGAGCGGTCGCGCAATTGACATCGATGCCGTTGGACCAATCGTCGGCGCCGTGGCGCTAGTCCTTGCCGCCGGGTTGATTGCCTTGAAGGCGAAATCCCCTGCATCGGGGCGCTCAATGATTGCGATGTCAGCACTAGGCGTTTGTCTTTTTGCGGCCGCCGGACTTTGGCTTGGGCAGGACCGCATCGCGAGCCTGATCGCCGGGGGCCACTCGCGACCGGGCAGCGACAGTGCCGCCTCCACGATGCCCGGCCAAGTCTCCGTTCTGATCCGCAAAAGCGCCGAGGGCAAATTCGCGACTACCGGTGCGATCAACAGCATCGGTGCGACCCTCATCGTCGATACGGGCGCAACCGCCGTGATGCTGAAATATAGCGATGCCGAAGCAGCCGGAGTAGACGTTGCAGCGCTGACCTTCACGACGCCGGTTCAGACGGCCAACGGCACGGTCTATGCGGCACCCGTGCGCATTCGCTCGATCTCCGTCGGCTTGCTCAAACTCCAAGATGTGGAGGCGCTCGTCGCCCAGGCCGGAAGTCTTAACGAAAACTTGCTTGGTATGAGTTTTTTAAGACGTTTGACGTCATATGAACTGAACGGGGACTTCTTGACCCTTCGCGAATAACCCGCGTGCCAGCTGATGCTGCCTGGAGCGCGTCCCCATTGCTCAGATCAACTCTCTAGATCAGTCAAGGTCCAGCTCATGTCAGTGTCATCCGGGACCGTCAGCCTGTTCGCCACCGTCGCCTTCTGTATCGCCGCTGCCGGCGCGACGGCTTACGGTTTTAAACACAAAGCCGAAGTCCAGCGCCTTCTCACCGAGGTCACCGGCGTCAAACTCGTGGCAATGCCCTCTGATCAAGACCCGCAGTCGGGCATAACGGCTGACAGCGATAGCGACGCCCCGGAGATGCCGGGCGATGTGACGTTGCGCGCGACCCACGGCGGCCATTTCGAAACCTCAGTCGAGGTCAACGGCCGCAGCATCGACGTGATGGTCGACACCGGAGCGACGTTAGTCGCGCTGACCTACGAGGATGCCGAACGCGCCGGGTTGTATCCTAAACCGTCCGACTTCACGCATTCCGTCTCGACCGCGAACGGCGTGGCCAAGGTCGCACCCGTCGACATCGGCTCGATCTCAATTGGCGGCATTACCGTTCGCAACGTCCGCGGCGCAATCACCGAGCGCGGCAAACTGCATCGCACACTTCTCGGTATGTCGTTCCTTGGCAAGTTATCCCGTGTCGAAATGCGCAAAGACGCGCTCGTGCTGCACGAATAACTGACACGTAGACGTCATTTTTGACGTGCTCGACGCAACCAAAACCCGCGGCGTCAATTTCCACTCTAGCTAGAGTGCGGACCTTTGCCTTAAACAGGTGACGGTCACGTCAACGTCGAGGGATTTCATGCTGCCGAAACCACGCGCCGATCTCAAACCCAACACGGCTGATTTTGAGCGCCTTCCGCTCGTCAAGCCAACAGGTTTCCGCGAATACGACGCGCGCTGGCTATTCCCCGAAGAAATCAACTTGATGGGTCTGAACGCAGTCGGCATGGGCCTCGCGACGCTGTTCGCCCGCCGCAACGTTCCCAAACGCATCGTCGTCGGCCACGATTACCGCTCATACTCGGCCCAGGTCAAACAGGCGCTAATGACTGGCCTGCTCGCCGGCGGCTGCGAAGTCCACGACATCGGCCTCGCCCTCTCGCCAATGGCCTACTTCGCTCAATTCGAACTCGACGTCGAAGGCGTGGCAATGGTCACCGCGAGCCACAACGACAACGGATGGACCGGCATCAAGATGGGTTTGTCGCGACCGCTGACGTTTGGCCCTGACGACATGCTAGAGTTGAAGGACATTGTCCTCAACGCCAAGTTCGAAGCCAAAGCCGGCGGCCGCTACGTGTACGTCGAAGATATGGCCGAGCGCTATATTCAATCCCTGACAGCCCGCCCGAAACTGAAGCGCAAACTCAAGGTCGTCGCGGCATGCGGCAACGGCACCGCTGGCGCTTTCGCAACGCAGGTGCTCGAAGCCGTCGGCTGTGAAGTCGTCCCGCTCCACACCGACCTCGACTATAATTTTCCGCATCACAATCCCAACCCCGAAGACATGGCGATGCTGCGCGCCGTCTCAGCCAAGGTTCTCGAAACCCGCGCCGACGTCGGCCTGGCGTTCGACGGCGACGGCGATCGTTGCGGCGTCGTCGCCAACGATGGCCACGAGATTTTCGCCGATAAAGTTGGCGTGATGCTCGCCCGCGACCTCTCCGCGCTTTATAAAAACGCGACCTTCGTCGTCGATGTGAAATCGACCGGGCTCTTCACGACCGACCCGGTCCTCATCGCCAACGGTGCCAAGACGACGTATTGGAAAACCGGCCACAGCTACATCAAGCGCTTCAACTTCGAGCACAACACGCTCGTCGGCTTTGAGAAGTCTGGCCACTTCTTCTTCAATAAGCCGCTTGGCCGTGGCTATGACGACGGCCTCGTCGCCGCTCTCGCCGTCTGCGATATGCTGGACCGCGCTCCGGGCAAAACAATGGTCGACCTGCGCGACGCGCTCCCCAAGACCTGGGGCTCACCAACCATGTCGCCCCACTGCGACGATGAAAAGAAATACGCCGTCGTCGATCGCATGATCGAGCACTACAAGCGTGCCGAGGCAAGCGGCGCAAAAGTCGCTGGCCAGCGCATCCGCGAACTGATCACCGTCAACGGCGTGCGCGTCGTTCTCGAAGACGGCACCTGGGGTCTGATCCGCGCGTCATCCAACAAGCCTGAACTCGTCGTCGTTGTCGAAAGCCCGACCGCCGAAGCCAACATGAAAGCGATCTTCAAGGATCTCGACGAACAACTCTCGCGCTTCCCCGAAGTCGGCGCCTACAATCAAAAGATCGCGGTTTAACCTGACGCCAGCAGCGTCCACAAAAACCGCGCCACGACGAACGTGAGGAACACCGCGAACGCAATTTCGAGACGGCGCTTGGAGATGCCATGCGCCGTCCTGACGCCCAGCGGCGCGGCCAACACACTGATTGGCGCGATCAGCAATGCCGCGATGTTCACATATCCCAGCGATAGCGGCGGCAATCCGGGCGCACCCCAGCCGCTGATGATGTAGCCGATGATCCCCGGCACGGCGATGATCGGCCCGATCCCTGTCGCCGTCGCAACCGACTGAATGAGCGTTCGCCCGTGCAGCGTGAGCAACGGCACCGTGAACGTCGC
>JANOCZ010000044.1:0-2172 GCA_031412455.1 Hyphomicrobium sp.
TCATGCAGGACGCCGTCGATCTGGACGGTCTTAATGGCGGCGCCTTGAAGCGACGACAGCAGTACACGGCGCAGGGCGTTACCGAGTGTCATGCCGAAACCGCGCTCGAGCGGCTCTGCGACGACGGTCGCGACGCGCGTGCGATCGCGGCCTGGCTGAATTTCAAGTTTCGACGGCTTGATCAGATCTTGCCAGTTTTTTTGTAGAACATTCACCACAGGGGGCCTCGTCTCAGTTTGGGCGCGGGAGGGGAGAACCCGCTGCAACCAGCCACAGGACACAAATCAATGCAGAGGCGGCGCTAACGTTTGCGCCGGCCCTGTTTGCAATATTTAAACGCGGCGGCGTTTGCGCGGGCGGCAGCCGTTGTGCGGGATCGGCGTTACGTCGCGGATCGAAGTGATCTGCAGGCCGACCGACTGGAGAGCACGCAGCGCCGACTCACGGCCAGACCCTGGACCCGTGACTTCGACTTCGAGCACTTTCATGCCGTGGTCCATCGCCTTCTTACCGGCGTCTTCGGCTGCCATCTGAGCCGCATAGGGCGTCGATTTACGCGAGCCCTTGAAGCCCTTCGTGCCGGACGACGACCAGGCAATCGTGTTGCCCTGCGCGTCGGTGATCGTGACCATCGTATTGTTGAACGACGCGTTGACGTGGGCGACGCCAGACGTGATGTTCTTTTTCTCGCGCTTCTTGACTTTACCGCCGCGCCCAGCGGCCGTTGCTTCCTTAGCCATCGTGTCCGTGCTCCTAGCCCCGCGTCCCGGGGACAATTGTCGTTGCCGGCGTCACGCCGAGGCGCGCCACCAAATTCATTGAAGGCGACCTGATTATTTGGTCGCTTTCTTCTTACCGGCGATCGCAACAGCCTTGCCCTTGCGGGTGCGGGCGTTCGTGTGGGTACGCTGGCCGCGAACGGGCAGACCCTTGCGGTGACGCAGGCCGCGGTAGCAACCGAGGTCCATCAGCCGCTTGATGTTCTGCTGAACTTCGCGCCGCAGATCGCCCTCGACGGTGAAATCCTTGTCGATCGCTTCGCGGATCTGGAGCACTTCGGAATCGCTCAGCTGGTTGACGCGACGCTCAGCCGGGATGCCCACCTTTTCGCAAATCTTCTTTGCGAAGCTGGGGCCGATGCCGTGAATGTACTGAAGCGCAATTACGGTGCGCTTGCCCGTTGGGATGTTGACGCCTGCGATGCGGGCCACGATCGTCTCCTGCCGTAGTTCTGCGAATTTCTGTCTTAGGATGCGTTTCTAATGCGTCCGATGTCGTCAAACCGGCGCGTGCGTTGCCGCACGTCTGGTCATTCAGTGATGCCAAATGGCACAACGACCGCGAGCCTGGGCTTGCGCCCCGGTCCGGATCAAGTTGAGCCATCGTTGAAAAGTGCGGTGTTGTAACGCGGAGACTGGCCCCCGTCAATTAGCACCACGCGTTCCAACGAGCGTGTCAAGCGACCTGGAGTAGAGCCAGGACGTCGTCAATTTGGCGGGTCACGTCATCGATGGGCGCCATACCATCGATGGTTGTAAGAAGGCCGTGGGCGAAATAGTAGCCGGTTAACGGCGCCGTCTCGCGGTAGTAAGCCATAAGCCGGGTTTTCAGGGCCTCAACGTTGTCATCGGGGCGAACAGTGCCGCCCGCTGCCAGGGTTTCGCGTGCCCGCTTCTCGATGCGAGACGCGAGGACCGTGTCATCGACTTTGAGTTCAACGACGCGGTCAAGCTTGGTTTGCTTCGATCGGAGAAGCAGATCGAGCGCTGCGGCCTGCGTCAATGTGCGCGGGAAGCCATCCAAAATAAAGCCGCGTGCGCAATCAGGTTCGGCGATCCGGTCGGCGATGATACCGATGACGATCTCATCGGGAACGAGACCACCGGCCGCCATGATGGCTTTGGCTTCGAGGCCGACAGGTGTGCCGGCCTTCACGGCCGCGCGCAGCATGTCGCCCGTCGACAATTGCGGGATCCCGCTTCGGGCAGAGATCAGCTGCGACTGCGTACCCTTGCCAGCTCCCGGTGGTCCAAGAAGGATCAGCTTCATCGCTTCGACCCGCGCAGCTTCGCCTTCTTGATCAGCCCCTCGTATTGTTGAGCGATCAAGTGGCTCTGTACCTGAGCCACGGTGTCCATCGTGACACTGACGGCGATCAGCAGCGACGTGCCA
>JANOCZ010000045.1:0-4182 GCA_031412455.1 Hyphomicrobium sp.
GGCTTCCAGCTCGGGCGTGACGTCGCCGAGGAAATAGAAGAACAGTCCTTGGCCGTCGAACAAGTGTTCCACGTCGACGAGCACAGCCGACACGCCGCTGTTGCCCAGCATTCCGGCGCATGCCGCGTACGCGTCTTGGCGATGTTTTTCCAGGCGCGCGCGGCTTCGAAAAAGGTCATCAGCTGACCCTTGTTGTCCTCGGCACCGCGGGCGACGATCACGCGTCCGTTGCCAGGTTCGTCGGCGAGGCGCGGCTCAAACGGTGGCGACGTCCACAAGTCCAACGGATCGGGCGGTTGGACATCGTAGTGGCCGTAGAACAAAACGTGGGGCATGCCGGCTGGGCGATCCCGGCGGTCATGGGCGACCACCATCGGGTGGCCAGTGGTTTCGATGACCTTGGCTTCGGCAAAGCCGATGGCGGTCAGCGCTGATGCACACCATTGCGCCGCCGCCTGGCAATTCGACTTGAAAGCTGGATCGGTCGAGACGCTTTCAATGCGAAGAAGTTCAAAAAGTCGATCAAGCCCGGCGGCTTTGTTCTGATCGAGATTTTCCAATACTTCAGTCAATACTGGGGAGGGTGCGCTCATCGCTGATTTCGGTCCCGACACTGTGTGGTCCGTGACACGGCTGGCAACGCGTCGCGGGTGGCTTCTACTCGCACGGGCATACTGCTATGCCAAGGCATGCGGGAAAATGATGCGACACGATCGGCCGACAGCGTGGAGGTGTGATGGCACAGCCAGTCACTGACGGCAAAGAAAAATGGGTGTTTAATTTCGCTCCGGGGCAGGCAGACGGCCGCGCCGCGATGGCCGATCTGCTCGGCGGCAAAGGTGCCAATCTCGCGGAGATGGCGCGCCTTGGGCTGCCGGTCCCGCCAGGCTTCACGATCACCACGGAGGTGTGCGCGAAATTTTTTGCGCTCGGTAAAAAGTTGCCCGAGGGCTTGCAGGCCGATGCCGAAGCCGGACTGGAGAAAATCGGCGAAACGGTCGGGGCGAAGTTCGGTGATGAGCAGTTGCCGTTGCTCGTCTCGGTACGCTCGGGCTCGCGCGCGTCGATGCCCGGCATGATGGATACGATCCTCAACCTCGGTTTGAATGACATCACCGTCGAGGCGCTGGCCGCATTGACGGGCGACGCGCGGTTCGCGTTCGACAGCTACCGGCGCTTTATTCAGATGTATGCCGACGTCGTGCTCGGCGTCGATCACGGCGTGTTCGAAGACATTCTGGAGAATTTCAAGAACCTCAACGGCTACGGCAGCGATACCGATATCGAGGCCGACGCGTGGCGCGAGATCATCGCCGATTACAACGCGGCGGTTTTGCGCGAGAGCGGAGGAGCCTTTCCGCAGGATACGCGCGAGCAACTGTGGGGCGCAATCGCGGCGGTGTTCAATTCATGGCACAACACGCGGGCTGCAACCTACCGGCGGCTGCATGATATTCCCGATGATTGGGGAACCGCTGTCACCGTGCAGGCGATGGTGTTTGGTAACTTGGGTGAGACATCGGCGACGGGCGTTGCGTTCACGCGTAATCCATCGACCGGGGCAAAAGAAATTTTTGGTGAGTATCTGCCGAACGCGCAAGGCGAGGATGTTGTTGCGGGTATCCGTACGCCGCAGTCACTGACGAAGGGGGGCACTGGCGAGAATGGCACGTCGCTCGAAGAGCAGATGCCAGCGGCGTTCGAAAAGCTCAAGGCCGTGTTCGATCAGCTCGAGCGGCACTACCGCGACATGCAAGACGTCGAGTTCACGATCCAGCTTGGCCGTATGTGGCTCTTGCAGACCCGCAGTGGCAAAAGAACGATGGATGCGGCGCTCAAAATTTCCGTCGATATGACGAACGAGGGGCTGATCTCGCGCGAGGAGGCGGTGCTGCGGGTCGATCCGGGCGCGCTCGATCAACTGCTGCATCCAACGATCGACGGGGCGGCTGAGAACGATCTGATCGCGAAGGGGCTGCCGGCGTCGCCTGGCGCTGCATCGGGTGAGATCGTGTTTCATTCGGAGATGGCCGAAGCTTTGAAAGCTAAAGGCCGCGACGTCATTTTGGTTCGCGCCGAGACGAGCCCCGAAGATGTCCACGGCATGCACGCCGCTGTCGGAATATTGACCGCGCGCGGCGGCATGACGAGCCACGCGGCGGTCGTTGCGCGTGGCATGGGGCGGCCGTGCGTGTCGGGGGCTGGCCAGCTCAAGATCGATGTCAATTTAGGGACGATGCGGGCGGGGTCACGCACTCTTCGCGCCGGTGATATCATCACGATCGACGGCAGCACGGGATGCGTCTACGCGGGCAAAGCAAAAATGCGCGCGCCGGAATTATCGGGCACGTTCGCGACCATCATGGGGTGGGCCGACGAGGCGCGGCGGATGCGGGTTCGCACCAATGCCGACACGCCGCGAGATGCGCGGCAAGCGCGATTGTTCGGCGCAGAAGGCATCGGGCTGTGCCGCACCGAACATATGTTCTTTGAGGAACGGCGCATTCTCGCGGTGCGTGAGATGATTTGCGCCGAAGATGAGGAGGGCCGGCGGCAAGCGCTCGACAAGCTGCTGCCGATGCAGCGTGCCGATTTCGAAGAGATGTTTGAAATCATGGCGGGTCTGCCGGTGACGATCCGACTGCTCGATCCGCCGTTGCACGAATTTTTACCGCACGAAGATCGCGAAGCCGCGCAGGTTGCGGCGGCATTGGGAATGGACCTTGCGCGGCTCAAGGCGCGGGTTGCCGAACTCGAAGAATTCAATCCCATGCTCGGCTTTCGCGGGTGCCGGCTCGGGATCAAGTTTCCGGCGATCACGCGCATGCAGGCGCGGGCGATTTTCGAGGCGGCGGTTGCATCAGGGGCCAAGACCGGGAAGCCGGTGCACCCTGAAATCATGATCCCGTTCGTCGCTTATCGCCGGGAGTTCGACGTGCTGCGCGCCGTCATCGTTGAGGAGGCCGAAGCCGTTGAGAGAGGGGCTGGCGCCAGAATTGACTACGAGATTGGCACGATGATCGAACTGCCGCGCGCGGCACTCAGGGCTGATGATATTGCGCGCGGCGAGAGCGGTGCCGACTTCTTCTCGTTTGGGACCAACGATCTGACGCAAACGGCGCTTGGACTCTCGCGAGATGATGCGAGCCCAATTTTATCCAGTTATCTCGAGCGCGAGATCATCGCCGTCGATCCGTTCGTGTCGATCGATCAGGCGGGCGTGGGTGAACTCGTGCGGATAGGCGCGACACGCGGCCGCTCGGTCAAGCCGGGGTTGAAAGTCGGGATTTGCGGTGAACATGGCGGCGATCCAAAGTCGATCGCGTTTTTCGAGAGTGCCGGTCTCGACTACGTGTCGTGTTCGCCCTACCGCGTGCCTGTCGCGCGGCTGTCATGTGCGCAGGCGGCTATCAGGGAGCGGATGGCGAAGACGGCGGCGAACGGCGAGCCTAGTCAGGGCGAAAGTTGAGCGGCGACGTTTAGAGAAAGCCGCCGCGATCGGCCCGGTCGAGATCATCAAGACGCGGTTGGCGCGGGCGCGGGCCTTTGTTGGTTGGCATTAGCATCAGCCAGATGACGAGCGGCGGGAAGATGAAGCACCAGGCCATCCAGTAAGAAATGTCGCGGTTCTTTTGGGTGGCGAACACTGCAGCGAGTGCTGCGCCAACCACAGCGCTCAGACCCCACACGACAATCCATTGCATAACGCATCTCTTCCATTTTTCGAGCAAGTAAAACTGGGTTTGCGCCGGTATTCTCGCTTAGTGAAGTGGTCTTCAACTGTGGCGAAATCAAATCGAAAACGGAGGCGGCCGTCAACGTGGCTTAAAATCAAGGCCCAAATCTATAATGGGCGCGGAATGTGTCAGCGCGCCGACGGAAATCATGTCGACACCGGTCTCCGCGATCTTTCGGACTGTGTCGAGGTTAACGCCGCCCGAGGCTTCCGTGATGCAGCGCCTGTTGACGCGGCTGACGGCGTCTTTCAATTGCGAGATCGACATATTGTCGAGCAGGACGGCGTCGACTTTGTGCATCAAGACGTCGTCGAGTTGTTCCAAGGTGTCAACTTCGACTTCGATCTTTATCATGTGACCAGCGGCTGAGCGCGCGGCGTAGAGAGCCGAATTCAAGCCGGCGGCGGCGACGATGTGATTGTCGTTAATCAAGACTGCATCGAAG
>JANOCZ010000046.1:0-10602 GCA_031412455.1 Hyphomicrobium sp.
CCGGCGTCTATGTCGTCGGCTTCGGCGGTGTCATTGCCCGGGCTGCTGTGCGCAAGTCGGCCGACGAGTTTATTGAAGGACCGTCGATGACCGCAGTGCTCAGTGTCTTGCTCACAGATCAAGAAGAGGCTGGAGTATGACCATCAACAAACCAATTCAACGCCCTTTCAATCCTAGTTTCTCATCTGGGCCTTGCGCCAAACGTCCTGGATGGACAACGAACGTGCTCTCGAACGCGTTTGTCGGCCGCTCTCACCGCTCGAAAGACGGCAGAGAACGATTAAATCTCGCGATCACAAAGACGAAAGCGCTGCTGCAAATTCCTGGCGATTATCGCGTTGCAATCGTGCCAGGCTCCGACACTGGCGCTTTTGAAATGGCGATGTGGAACATGCTTGGCGGCCGCGGGGTTGACGTTCTCGCCTGGGAAAGCTTCGGTAAAGGCTGGTTGATTGACGCCGTCAAACATCTGAAGCTTACGAACGTGCGCGCGCTTGAAGCTGTCTACGGTGCGTTACCAGACCTCAGCCAAATCGATTTCAACAATGACGTTGTCTTTACATGGAACGGTACAACATCGGGCGTGCGTGTGCCAAATGGCAACTGGATACCTAACGACCGGCAGGGCTTGACCTTCGCCGACGCCACATCTGCGGTGTTTGCCCAAGCGATCGACTGGCCGAAGGTCGATGTGCTCACCTACTCCTGGCAAAAGGTGCTGGGTGGTGAAGCGTCCCACGGCATGCTCGTGTTGTCTCCTCGCGCTGTGGAACGCCTTGAAAACTACACGCCGCCGTGGCCGCTGCCGAAGGTCTTCCGCCTCACCAAAGGTGGCAAGTTTGAAAGCGGCATCTTTGCCGGGGAGACCATCAACACGCCATCAATGTTGTGTGTCGAAGACTATCTTGACGCGCTCGCTTGGGCTGAAAGCGCCGGTGGTCTCGATGGCGTCATGGCGCGATCGGACGCAAATGCCCGCGTTATCTTCGATTGGATTGCACGAACGCCTTGGGTTGAAAATCTCGCGGTTGACAAACAAACGTGGTCCAACACGTCCGTGTGTTTGAGAATAGACGGCTCTGGCGTCGAAGAGTTTCCAGATGACATACGATCCTGGATTGCGAAGGACATTGTTTCCAGGCTCGAGAAGGAACGTGTTGCCTACGACATCGGCTCTTACCGAGACGCGCCAGCCGGTCTCCGTATTTGGACGGGCGCCACCGTTGAAGCTGCTGATCTTCAGGCATTGACGCTGTGGCTCGATTGGGCCTTCGCTGAAGCAAAGTCACTTACACTTCGCGACGATCGGAACCGGTGATGTGCGGTCCGGCGACGGTTTCCAGCGCTTGGAGGGCGGTGTTTGCCAAATGTCAGGCACGTCCCCGGTCCGCAAAGTCAGACATCTGCCCGGTTGCACAACGAATGCCGTCTGCATTCTAATCGAACACTGCTCACCGCAAAAAAAACTGAACATCGCTCGTTGATTTTCCGCTTCCCGTACCGCTACCCCGAGCACTTTCAGCGCCGGCGAGTGCAAGCTTGAAAAACATCCCAAGCCCTTGTTCGGAATCGCAAAAATCTGGTGCTGCCGAATAGGATTGAACTATCGACCTCTCCCTTACCAAGGGAGTGCTCTACCACTGAGCTACGGCAGCTTGAGGCTACGGCATGTGCGCTTAGCAGGACCGCAGGGCGGCGCAGCCGTGCGAATCCGATCGCAGACTGTGCAGCGCGCGGACACTGCCACAAGCCGTTTCGCCCGGCAAGCGCCGTCACCTCCAACTCCTGTGTCGGCATCTTCCTGCCTCACCCTGGAAGTATTAGGAAGCAGCATGCCGTACCGTATGATGGGCTGGCCATTATCTCGGTGGGAGCGCGCAGTGTGGCCCGCCCTGATCAACCGGTGAACAAAGGCGGTGGTCTTGATATGAACGAGAAGATAAATCCGCCAAGTCCGGCCGTCCTCGACCGCAAGGCGGAGCGCGCCAAGAAGCTGGCGGTCGAATTGCGCGCCAATCTCAAACGGCGAAAAGCGGCCGGAAAGTCTGGTCAGGCGGGTGATCCTGAAGACAAAATTGCCGTTGATGACGACGCCCAGTGACGGCTGGACGCGTTTCGGCAAGGCCTGGAGCGCCAAAGCACTTGAAACCTGCGCGTTGAAGCGCATAAGCAAGCGCTGCTAATTCGGGAATCGGCCGGCCCAGGGCTGAATTTCCGGCACGTTACTCTCCCAACTTGTCAGGTAATTGACCCTATGGATCGCATCACCATCACCGGCGGCAAGCCGCTCCACGGCACGATTCCGATCTCGGGTGCCAAGAACGCGGCGCTACCGTTGCTGATCGCCAGTCTTTTGACCGAAGACCGGCTGACGCTCAAGAACGTTCCAAATCTCGCGGACGTCAATCTGCTGATGCGGATATTGCGCAATCACGGCGTGGATCTCGCCGTCGATGGCAAGCGCACCGGTTCGGTCATGCATCTGGGCGAAACCGTTCATCTCACGGCGCGCGATATCGTCGATACAACGGCACCCTATGAAATGGTGTCGCGCATGCGCGCGAGTTTCTGGGTGCTTGGACCGCTCGTGGCGCGCATGCGGACTGCCAAGGTTTCGCTTCCGGGGGGATGTGCGATCGGGACGCGTCCCGTGGATATGCATCTTTCGGGCTTGAAGCAGCTGGGCGCTGAAATCGAGATCGAAGGTGGCTACGTCCTCGCCAAAGCGCCAAAAGGACTTCGTGGCGCGCACATCGATTTTCCGAAAGTGTCGGTTGGCGCGACGCATCAGGTGCTGCTGGCGGCGGTGCTCGCCAAAGGCGAAACGGTCATCGAAAATGCGGCGCGCGAGCCGGAAATCGGCGATGTCGCAGAATGTTTGTGCCGTATGGGCGCAAAAATCGAGGGTATCGGCACATCATTGTTGCGCATTCAGGGGCGAGACCGGCTGGAAGGGGCCGTGCACACCGTGGTTCCCGACCGTATCGAGACGGGCACGTTTGCATTTGCTGTGGCCGCGACCGGCGGCGATGTCACGCTGCAGGGTGCACGAGGACTTCATCTGAAGAATGCGCTCGAGGTCCTCAATGAGACTGGTACGCAGGTCAGCGAAACCGCTGGCGGTCTGCGGATCACGCGCAACGGAAGCGGAATTCTCCCAGTGTCGATCGAGACGCAGCCGTTTCCAGGATTTCCAACGGACCTGCAAGCTCAGCTGATGGCTCTGCTGACGCGCGCTGGCGGAACCAGTGTCATCCGCGAAACAATCTTTGAAAATCGCTTTATGCATGTGCAAGAGTTGGCCCGGCTTGGCGCGGATATCCATCTGCACGGCGACACAGCGACCATCAAGGGCGTCAAGGCGCTCACGGGCGCGCCGGTCATGGCCACGGATCTCAGAGCATCCGTTTCGCTCGTTATTGCCGGACTCATGGCCGAGGGAACGACGACGATCAATCGCGTCTATCACCTCGACCGCGGCTTTGAGCAGCTTGAACAGAAACTGTCTCGCTGCGGGGCCCAGATCGAGCGAATTGCGGCTGGATAGCCGTTGATCGCTCTATTTGCGGCCGCCGCGGACGACCGGCTAAGAGCTTGTTGTCAAAGGCCTGCAACGCACGATTTTGCCGCCCCGTATTGCACCGGTGGTCTGGCAACGGTATCAACACGCTCGCGTCTATTTCCAAAGACTGTGTGGAGAGCCGGTCTTCTCATGCCCGACCTGAAACTCATAGCGCTCGACACCGAAGATTTGAGCGTCGTTTCGGCGCATTTGCAAGATGCCGTGCTGAGAGTTGGCGACATGGCATATCTGCCCAAGCAAAAGCGTTTTGCCGCTTTGGCTAATCGTTTTGATTGGGGGCGAGCGCTGGCCGCTTCTGCAAGCTTTGGTAAATCACCGGGGACGTCGAGCAAACGGTCCGAGCGGCTCGAGCGGCGGCGGACGGGGCTCAGAATCGAGCGCGTCCTTAGTGCAAAATTTAGCGGGTTCGAGTTGGGAGACCGGCGGGCGACGCTGGCACTTCTAGCCCTGACGTTCGAGCCGTCGGGAATAGCTCAGTCGCCCGACGGTGATGTCACGTTGACTTTTTCTGGTGGTGCCGCCATCCGCCTTAAGGTCGAATGCCTGGAACTCGAGATCCGAGATCTCGGCGCGGCTTGGTCCACGAAAAGATCGCCCGTCCATCCAGACGATAATAATTAGCTGCACAAGGACCGGCGCCGTCTTCGCCGCGATATTCGCGACATGCCCATTCGCCTACAAACGAGCGACGCAAATTTCGAAGCGGGATTTACCGCGCTGCTCGGGCAGAAGCGGGAATCTTCCGTCGAGGTCGATCAGGTGGTGGCCGGCATCATCGCCGACGTCAGGGCCGGAGGGGATCAAGCGCTTATCGCCTTGTCGCGCAAATTCGACGCGGTCGATCTGGAGAAGATCGGCCTTGCCGTGACGGCGGCGGAGGTTGGCTCGGCTGTTGATCAATGTTCGAAAGAAACATTGGCGGCGCTTGAAGTTGCCCGCGATCGCATCGCCGATCATCATCAGAGGCAGTTGCCAGCAGATGCTCGCTACATGGATTCGCTGGGTGTGGAGCTTGGGCACCGATGGACGGCGGTTGAGAGTGTCGGTCTTTATGTGCCGGGCGGCCTCGCGTCTTACCCAAGTTCGGTGCTGATGAATGCCGTGCCAGCGAAAGTTGCGGGTGTTCCCCGGGTCGTTATGGTCGTCCCTTCGCCGCGCGGAGAGCTCAATCCGCTTGTGCTTGCTGCGGCGCGTCTCGCCGGCGTCGAAGAAATCTACCGGGTCGGCGGCGCACAAGCGATAGCGGCGCTTGCCTATGGCACGCGCACGATAGCGCCCGTCGTTAAAATCGTTGGTCCGGGTAACGCCTATGTCGCGGCCGCCAAGCGGCAGGTTTTCGGAACGGTCGGCATTGACTCGATTGCTGGTCCGTCCGAAGTCCTGGTCATCGCCGACGTGCACAACGATCCAGAGTGGATCGCGGCCGATTTGCTCGCTCAAGCGGAACACGACACGGCCGCACAGTCAATTCTCATGACCGACGATGCCGAGTTCGCGGCGGCAGTGGAAAGCGCAGTTGCGCGGCAGTTGAGAACGCTGCCTCGTGGAAACATCGCGGGCGAGAGCTGGTCGGTTTTTGGTGCCGTCATCTTGTTGAGGTCGCTGCATGAAGCTCCAGCGCTCGCCGACAGAATTGCGGCTGAACATTTGCAGATTGCGGCGGCGGATGCCGAGGGTTTGTCGCAGCGCATCCGCAACGCGGGAGCAATTTTTCTCGGCAGCCGGACGCCTGAGGCCATCGGTGATTATAACGCGGGCTCCAATCACGTGCTGCCAACGGCGCGGAGTGCACGCTTTTCCTCCGGGCTTGGTGTTTTAGATTTCATGAAGCGAACGTCCATTCTCAAGCTCGACACAGCAGCACTGGCGGCACTCGCGCCTTCGGCCATGACGCTGGCGGCAGCCGAGGGCCTTGAGGCCCATCGCCGGTCGATCGAAATTCGCCTTGAGCAGGACTCGTGATATGGACGCCGAGCAGGACAGTCTTAGTCGCGATAGGCTCTATGAGATCACTCTCGATCAAAAATCGATTGCGAGCGCCAATTCGAACATTGAACACGAACGCGAAGTTGCGATTTTCGACATCATTGACGGCAATGCGTTTGCCGTCGAAGGCCTAGATAACGGGCCCTACAAACTGCATCTTTCCATCGTTGAAGATCGGCTGCAACTGACGATCGGATCGGCGACGCAAGACAATCTGGCTCAGCAGACCGTTGCGCTTACCCCGCTCAAGCGGATCATGAAAGACTACTTCATGGTGTGCGAGACGTATTACGAAGCGGTTCGAACCGCGCCACCCGCGCGCATTCAAGCCATCGACGTCAACAGGCGCAGCTTGCACGACGAGGGCAGCACCATCTTGCGCGACCGGCTGTTGCCCAAAGTTACCGTCGATTCCGATACCGCGCGCCGGATGTTCACGCTCCTATGTGCCCTGCACTGGAAAGGTTGATTCAACCGCTTCGCCGCTGCTAACGCCCCGAGCGCGCGGTGGGTGTGTCGTGAGGGTCTTGCTTTTCTCATGAGGGACGAGTCAAAGTCGGGTCATAAACCCCCATCGACCGCGCCCGGTTAGGGTAGCGAGGAATGACTATGATCTCAAATTTGCGCGCGCATTTATTTCCGTCGTTCGGCGTCACCGATGCCCCTGGGCGCGAGACGCTGAGGCGGACGCTGGCACGCGGGCGGGTGCAAACGAAGGGCGAGATCGAGCGGCCACGGCTCGTGTTGGCCAGTGCCAGTCCTCGGCGTATGGCGCTGCTGGCGCAGATCGGGATTACGCCCGACGCGCTGCGGCCCGCGTCGCTCGACGAGAGTGCGAAGCGGGGAGAGATGCCCCGTCTGCTAGCTGCCCGATTGGCGCGAAGCAAAGCTCAGGCGGCACGCGATCAGATTGCCAACGATGATGAGCTGGCTGACGCTTATGTGCTCGCCGCTGACACTGTCGTCGCCGTTGGGCGGAAAATTCTAATGAAGCCGGCCCATGTCGAAGAGGCGATGGCGTCGCTGCAGCTCCTGTCCGGGCGGACGCACCTCGTATTGACGTCGGTGTGTCTGATTACGCCCGACGACAAGGTGCGGACCAAGATCGTCGATACGCGCGTTCGGTTCCGGCATCTGACACGCTCGGAGATGGAATCCTACATCGCTTCGCGCGAGTGGCGCGGCAAGGCTGGGGGCTACGCCATCCAAGGGCTCGCTGGATGTTTCGTGCAGAGGATGGTCGGATCATACACAAACGTCGTCGGGTTGCCGGTGACGGAGGTCGTGGGGATGCTCAATGCCGAGGGGTTCCCAATCCAGTTCAACTGGCTCAAGTTTGCGGAAGTCGATCGTGATTGAAGGTGCGGCATGACCTCCACCAGCAAGGCTCAGGCGGGGCCGCGTTGCCCCATCTGCAAATCGACGTCAGTGGCAGATTACAAGCCGTTCTGCTCAAAGCGTTGCGCCGACATCGATCTCGGCAAATGGTTCTCGAACGCGTATGCGATTGCCGGAGCTCCGGCCGATGATGAGGCCGACGCGCCGCGAGAGACGCCGGCCGAGAACGGGGACTGACACGAATGCGCCGGTTGATACGTGGTTCAAGGGAGCGCCGTTCGTGGTGCTTGCCACGGGCTTCATTCGTGGCGCTTGCCACGGGCAAGCTGGCCTCCTATAAGACCCCTGCTTTGGGTAGGCTTCGCCCCCTTTAAGCAAGCCCAGGTAGCTCAGTTGGTAGAGCATGCGATTGAAAATCGCAGTGTCGCTGGTTCAATTCCGGCCCTGGGCACCATTTGCCTTTTGGCACACTTCTTTTGGCACGTTGGCGCCGGGTGCGCACCGTTGACTTGCGGTGGCCGGGTGTGGCCGGGATCTTGCTCTCTCATCTAGCTGGCGTCGTTGGCGCCTATACGATGTAGGAGTTTCCAAATGCTGCAACTCGCGGCCACAGGGCTGGCCATGACCGCCATTTTTTCCGATTATCCCGCATTTCTGAAGCGCGGTGGCGTCATTGAGGCCTATACCGACAAGGGGCCGATCGTTGAACTGATCGTCAGGTGTCCCGAGGGCACCGGGATTATGTCTTATTCGAAGATTGAGCGTCTCTACTGCAGTTCCAAAATGAGATGTTCTGCGGCCCTTAGGACGGCGGTTGCCGATACCTGCGGTTAACTGCCGGATTCAGCGCTTGACGGCGGACGCAGCACGGACTTGAACGTCCGTCCATGAGCGAAACTGAAGCTTCCTACAGCATTTGCGCCTTCTACAAGTTCGTTGCGATCGAAGATCCTGCGGCGCTGAAGGCCGTTTTGCTCGGGCTCAACGGCAGACTTGCGCTTAAGGGCACGGTCATTGTTGCTGGAGAGGGGATTAACGGCACCGTATCGGGCACAGGCTCGAGTATTGATGCGTTGGTTGTGGAGCTCCGGTCCGACGAGAGATTTGCCGATCTCGATGTCAAGCTGTCCCGATCCGTCAAAGATCCGTTCCGCCGCTTTAAAGTGAAGGTGAAGGCTGAGATCGTCACGTTCGGGCATCAGCTGAGCGATGCGCGCGATGCCGGTCATTATGTGCGCCCTGAGGATTGGAACTCGTTGATCAGTGATCCAGGCGTGGTCGTCATCGATACTCGCAACGATTACGAGATTGGGCTGGGCACATTTCCAGGTGCGATCGATCCCAAAACGCCGACGTTTCGCGACTTTGCAAATTTCGCCGACGACGCGCTCGAGCCGATGCGGGATCGCAAAGTCGCGATGTTCTGCACGGGTGGAATTCGCTGTGAGAAAGCGACGGCGTACCTGCGCTCAAAGGGGTTCGCCGAAGTCTACCACCTTCAAGGCGGTATCCTGCGATATCTCGAGGTTGTGCCGCCGGATGAAAGTCTGTGGCAGGGAGAATGCTTTATTTTCGACGGACGGGTCGCGCTCGAGCACGGCGTCAAGCCTGGGGGCGCGCGGTTGTGCTGGGATTGCGGATCTCCAATTGCCCGGACGGCCGATGGTAGCGCGGGCGTTTGCGCGCACTGCGAACCTGCGTAATCAGCTGCTCGCTGGTCGCGGCAACACCTTGCGCAAATGCGCGAGCAAAATTTCGCGATCATGGCCCGGAAGGTTGAGTTCGATCGGCAGCACTTGCGAGACCGCGCGGAGATTTTCTCGGGTGCCGTCGAGCCCCGATAGCCGAACGAAGTCTTTTTGCGTTGTGACCAGTTGTGCCGAACCGTCTGCGGCCATTCGGATCAGCGCGCCGGCTTGCGACTGCGATATCGACTGGTGGTCGGCGAACACTACGCGTTCGACAACGGTCGCGCCGAGCTTTTCGAGCAGTGAGAAAAACCGCTCCGGATTCGCAATCCCCGCATAGGCGACGACAGCGGCGCCTTTCAGCCATCCCTGATCCCCGACCGGCTGCGGCGTTGCGGACAGCTCAGGTTTTCGCTCGCGGTCTGGCACTTGATCGAGATGCTGGCGTGCGCGATCGCCAGTGCCGTTGATCAAAATCAAATCGGTGCGGCTCATCTGGGACGACATCGGTGCGCGGAGCGGTCCGGCGGGAATAATCTGTCCATTGCCCAAGCCGCGCGATCCGTCGATGACGGCGATTGTCAGGTCTTTGGCGAGCGCTGGGTTTTGCAGGCCGTCGTCCATGATGATCACGGTGCCATCTGGCGCCGACCGCTCGATGAATTCAGCGCCAAGGCGGCGATCGCGCGAAATCACGGTTGGGGCGCGGGCGGCGAGGAGGAGCGGTTCGTCGCCAACTTCGGCGGCGCCGTGACGCGTTGGATCGACGCGTTCCTGGCCATCCAAGCGGCCGCCGTAGCCGCGCGACAAGAACCAGGGTTTAGCGCCTAAGGTTTCGATAAGGTCCGCGAGCAGCAAACAGGTTGGGGTTTTGCCGGTGCCGCCAGCCGTGAAATTGCCGACACAGATCACCGGGAAGCGCGACCGGTAGGGATTATCGCTGGACATTCGGCGCGCTGCGATGGCGCCGTAGAGTTTTGCTGCGGGCGCAAGGACTTTGGGCTGCCAGGTCAACTCGCCCAAGTACCACCAGTGGGGTTCTTTTACCGGCACGGGTCAAACCCCTGCTGAGGTCAGAAACGGTTTCAGCGCAATCATCGTTTTTTCCATAGCCCCGCCGAGTTTGGCGAGCGCTGCCTCAGCTCCGTGACGCTGCTGGGCCGTGGCTGTGTCATCAAGCATCAGCGATTTCATCACGCCGGCGAGGTCGTCCGCCGATTTGACTTCGCGGGCACCGCCGGCGCGGATCAATTCCGTATATATATCGCGGAAATTATGATGATAGGGGCCGGTCGCGACGGCGGCTCCATGACGGATAGCTTCGATCGGGTTCTGGCCGCCGTGTTCGACGAGAGAACCGCCGAGGAAAGCGACGCGGCACAATGCGTAGAACGTTCCCAATTCTCCGATCGTATCGGCGATGTAAATCTGGGCTTGGGCCGACGGCCGCGGCGTCACGCTTCGGCGTTCCGTCACGAGGCCGCGACCAGCCATTTCGCCAACGAGTGCGGGTCCACGGTCGGGGTGGCGCGGCACAATGATAGTCAGAAGATCTGGGATATCCGCCGCGATCCGCGCATGGGCCGCGGCCACAATACTTTCCTCACCGGGGTGTGTGCTTGCGGCCAATAGGATCGGGCGATTGCCGACGGCCTGCTTCAGGACCGCTAAGACTGCCGCATCGACCGGCGGTGGCGGCGCGTCGATTTTCAGGTTGCCCGCGATTACTACATTGGGTGCGCCAAGCTGCTTCATCGTGCGGGCGATGTTTTCGTTTTGCGCTAGTATGACATTGAAGCGTGAAAACAACGGGCGTCCGATGCGGGCGTTGCGGCGCCAACGTTTCATGCTTTTCGGCGACATGCGCGCGTTTATCAACGCCATCGGAATCGCGCGCTCAGAAGCGGCGAATACGAGGTTCGGCCAAATGTCAGATTCGGTAAATATCGAGAGGTCGGGCCGCCAGTGATCCAGAAAACGGGCGGCGTAGGCTGGCACGTCTAGAGG
>JANOCZ010000047.1:0-6928 GCA_031412455.1 Hyphomicrobium sp.
ACGACGCCGTGGTGCTCGATGCCAATCTCGCCGGGCTCAGCGCTGGTCCTGCGGCCGTTGAATTAACCGCTCGCGGGGTGCCGTTCGTCGTCGTATCGGGCTATACGCCAGACCAGCAGCCAGACATCATGCGCGCTGCGCCGTTTATCGACAAGCCGTGCCGTCCAGCGGCGCTCGTTCAGGCGTTGCACGGCATTGCCCGGCGGTCGTAAGGTTGCGTTCGCGCATTGTCGCTCACCGAAACTTGGCCTTGCAGCTGGCTTAACGCGATCAGGAGTTTTTTCACGTGGTCACTGCCGCTAAAGCCCGGCGCGCTGCCTGCGGTATCCGCGTCGCTGCGAGTTCACGGCCATCGACACACGAGGCCATTGCGGCGGCGGCGTTGGAGTTGCACGGCGATGCCTATCAACACATCATCATCTTTTTCTCCAGCGAGCACGACCTCAGCGTTCTCACGGCTGCGCTTGCCAACGCTTTTCCCGATGTGCCGGTGTCGGGATGCAGTACGGCGGGCGAAGTCGGGCCACTTGGCATGATGCAGGGTGGGATCGTGCTCATCGCATTTCCTGAAACGGGGTTTCGCGTTCTGAGCGAGGCCATTCCGGCGTTCGATCAATCCGGCGTCGAGCGGGCGTCAGAGATCGCCCGGCGGCTCAAAACGCAGATCATTTTGGGCTCGAGTCGCAGCGCCCGCGATAACGTCTTCGCGCTCGTTCTGATCGACGGCCTTTCCAACAAAGAGGAAGCGCTGATTGCGGCGGTCCACTGGTCGCTCGACGACATCGAGCTGATCGGCGGCTCGGCAGGTGACGGGCTCGCGTTTGAAAAAACGACGCTGCTGCATCGCAATGTGCCGGTGCGCGGCGGGGCGATTTTATTCGTCATCGAAAGCGAAGCACCGTTCACAATTTTCAAGACGCAGAACTTCGAGCCGACGCCAATTAAGCTCGTCGTGACATCTGCCGACGCTGAAAATCGTATCGTGTTTGAACTCAATGCCGAGCCGGCGGCGCGGGAATATGCTGCCGCCATCGGCCTCATGCCGGATGATCTGGGGCCATTCTCGTTTGCATCGCACCCGCTCGTGGTCAAAGTCGGCGGCGATTATTACTGCCGCTCGATCCGCAACATGAACCCGGATGGGAGCTTGTCATTCTTTTGCGCCATCGACGAGGGCCTCGTGTTCACCGTGGCGCAGCCGCGCGATATGCTCGTCTCGACGCAGGAGACGCTGGAGCGCATCGACGCCGATCTTGGCGGGATCGACTTCGTGCTCGGCTTTGACTGCATTTTACGACGACTCGATTCCGAAAGCCGTCAGGTCCGCCACAAAATCGAGGAATTGTATAAACGTTTCGGAGTTGCCGGATTTCACACGTACGGCGAACAGTTTAACGCCATGCATCTCAATCAGACGCTGACGGGCATTGCGTTCGGCCGCCGGAGAGCGGGGCAGTCATGACATACCGCACTTCAATCGGCGTCGAGGACGACGCCTCGCTCGATCCGGCGATCCGCAAGCTCAACAAGATCAATTTGGCGTTGATGCAGCGCGTCGAGCGGTCGATGGACCAGCAAGCGAACGCCTATTCGCTTTTCCAGACGGCAATTGGTCTTGAATCGCAGATCCGGCGGCGGACGGATGAACTGCATCACGCGCTGTCCAAGCTTGAGCTCGCCAATGCGGAGCTGTGCATCGCGCGCGATGAGGCGGAGCGGGCCAACCGGGTCAAGACGCGTTTCTTCACTGCGGTTGGCCACGATCTGTTGCAGCCACTGCACGCCGCGCGACTGACGATTTCGGAACTCGCCGACGTGCAAGAGACGCCCGACGGGTTGCGATTGTCGTCCAACATCTCGGCGGCGCTGACAACGATTGAAGACCTGCTGACGTCGATCCTCGATTTGTCGAAGCTCGAAGCCGGCGGGTTCGTGCCCAAATTCCAGCCCGTTGCGCTTGGCGACGTGTTTGCGCAGCTGGCGATGTCCAGCGAGCCGATCGCGCGGCGCAAGGGCGTCGAACTCAGGTGGCGGCCGACCGCGCTCGGCGTCATGTCCGATCCGCTCATGCTGCGGCGGATGCTGCAGAACCTGCTCGCCAATGCGACACGCTACACCGAGCGGGGCGGCTTGCTGCTGGCGGCGCGGCAGCGGGGCCGGCATGTGTCGATCGAGGTTTGGGATACGGGGCCTGGGATCGCTGCGTCCGAGCGCGAACGCATCTTCGAAGAATTTCAGCGGGGCGCCGCCTACGAGCGCGCGGGGGCCACGGGATTCGGGCTCGGCCTGTCGATCGTCAAGCGCATGTCGGAAGCGCTCGATCATCCGCTGCACTTGCGCTCGCATATCGGCCGCGGCTCGTGTTTCTCTCTTCTCGCGCCGCGCGCCGAGCTGCCGGCGTCCACCGAGACGATCGGCACCGCGCCGGCGGCGCTCGCTCACCTCAATGGGCAACCGCTGATCGTCATCGACAACGATCTCGACGTGCTGGCCGCCATGCAGACGCTGTTGCACAGGTGGGGGGCCGACGTGCGGCTGGCGCGCGATCTCGACGACATCAGCGAAGTTTTGGGCGACGCGTCGTTCAGGCCGGCCATCATTCTGGCGGACTATCAGCTGGACAACGGCGTGACGGGGCTTGAAGCGGTGGCGCGCATCAGGCTCGCGGCCGGACACGATGTGCCAGCAATCGTCATCACGGCTGACAGGCGCGAAGCGACGGCTGCAGCCGCCGCGCGTGCGGGGTGCGAATTGTTGCACAAGCCGATCCGGCCGGCCGAGTTGCGCGCGCTAATGCAGCACATGATCAAAAAATAGCCGGACTGAAAATAAGTCGGCGCAAAACTAGTTAGCGCTGCTCGTGTCACGGATGCTGTCGAAGTCGATTTTTTGGGCTTCGATCACGGCCTGGGTACGCGAGGCGACGCTGAGCTTGCGCAAGATTTCCGAGACGTGGGCTTTGACCGTCGTCTCCTCGATCTGGAGTTCGTGCGCAATCTGCTTATTCAAAAGGCCTTGCCGCAGCATCTTGAGGACGCTCAGCTGTTTGGGCGTCAGCGATTGCAAGCGCGCGACGAAGTCCTGGCGCTGGCCAGACGGCTCGGGGAGGTTTGCTGCGCTGTAGCCTTTTGGCAGCGTCACCGAGCCTTCCATCACATCCTTCAAGGCTTTGCCGATCTCCTCGCGGCTCGATGATTTCGAGATGAAACCCGCCGCGCCATAACCCATCACGTCGTGGACAATGCGCGGGTCTTCCAGCGCTGAGACGACGACGATTGGCGTTTTCGGCGACAGTGTGCGCAATTCCAACAGGCCCTCGAAACCGCGTGTGCCGGGCAGCGCTAAGTCGAGCAGCACAATGTCGAACGCGCCGCGCTTTTGCAGCTCGGATTTCGCCGCCTCGATCGACGTCGCTTCGACCGTTGCGGCGGCTGGATATACGGAGGCGATAGCGCGCTGCAGCGCCTCCAGAAAAAGCGGATGATCATCGACGATCAGAACTTTGGCTGGCCCGCTCAACGTGGTCATTCCTAAATCATTTGTCCAAGCCAGTTTAAACCCGGCCAAGCACCTTGAGTGTGCCCCAAGCCTATCACGTATCGTGAGGCCCAAGGCAAACGCCAATGCCGGGTTTTCTTAAAATTCGGCCAGGACGCTCTTCAAATAGCGGCCGTATTCGTTTTTCGCATAGCGCTCGGCGATCAGGCGCTCGAGGTTGGCTGGCGTGATGAACCCTTGGCGGACGGCGATTTCCTCGGGCGAGGCCACCTTCAAGCCCTGACGCTTTTCGATTGTCGCGACGTAGTTGGAGGCCTCGAGCAGGCTATCGGGCGTGCCGGTATCGAACCACGCGAAGCCGCGCCCCATGCGCCGGACATTCAAGTCGCCACGGTTCATATAAACTTCGTTGAGGGCCGTGATTTCAAGCTCGCCGCGCGCCGACGGCTTCAAGTTTTTGGCGATCCCAACCACGTCGTTATCGTAAACATAAAGCCCGATGACGGCCCAGTTCGATTTCGGCGCGGCGGGTTTTTCTTCGATCGACGTCGCGCGCCCCGCAGCATCGAAGGCGACGACGCCATAGCGTTCAGGGTCGCTTACCTGATGCGCGAAGACCGTCGCACCCCGGCGGGTTGCGAAGGCTTCCTTGACGATGTCGGACAGGCCGTGGCCATAGAAAATATTATCACCGAGCACCATCGCGCACGGGTCTTTACCGATGAAGCGCTCGCCGATGATGAAGGCCTGCGCCAAGCCATCGGGGCGCGGCTGTTCGGCGTAGCTCAGGTTCAAGCCCCATTGGCGGCCATCGCCCAGGAGATTGGCAAAGCCCGGCAGGTCGCGCGGCGTCGAGATGATCAGGATATCGCGCACGCCGCCGAGCATCAGTACCGACAGCGGATAGTAGATCAGCGGTTTGTCGTAGACCGGTAGGATCTGCTTCGACACCGTCAGGGTCATCGGGTAGAGCCTGGTGCCGCTGCCGCCAGCCAGAATGATAGCCTTCATCGTTGTCTTTTCCTGTTCGTCAGCGGGTCAGTTGGCGCACGCAATCGGCGACGCCATGCTGCCAGGGCGGCAGCGCAATGCCGAAGGTATCGGTTAGCTTCTTCGTGTCGAGCACGCCATAGGCCGGGCGCACGGCTGGCGTTGGATATTCGCGCGTGGTGATCGCGTCGAGCTGCGGTGTCTTCACGCCCAGAGCTGCTGCGCTGGCGAAGATTTCAGCGGCGAAGCCATGCCACGTCGTCTGGCCGCTGGACACCAAATGGTAGGTGCCCCACGGCGCGGCTGGTCCATCCAGCGCGAGCCGCGCTGCGATATCGAGGATTCTACTAGCAATATCGGACGCGCGCGTTGGCGTACCATGCTGATCGGCGACGACACGGACGACGTCGCGCTCGCTGGCCAAGCGCAGCATTGTTTTGAGAAAGTTGTTGCCGTCCCGGCCGTAGACCCACGCGGTGCGCACAATGACATGCCGCTCGAGTGCCGCTCTGACAGCTTGCTCGCCGGCTAGTTTTGAGCGGCCATAGACGCTTTGAGGGTTACACGCATCGTCTTCGCGGTAAGGTGTTTGAGCGCGACCGTCGAACACGTAGTCGGTCGAGACGTGGATCAACGGCACATCGTTTTCAGCGCACCACTGCGCCAGACGTGCGGGCGCTTCGGCGTTCAGAAGATTCGCTGCGTCCGGTTCGCTTTCCGCCTTGTCGACGGCGGTGTAGGCGGCCGCATTGATCACGAGGCACGGCGCGGCGGAACTTAGAAAGCGCGCCACGCTGTCTTTTGTCGTTAGATCAACAAATGGGCGGCCGGCAATCGCCAGCCTCACGCCTCGCTCGACCGCTGAGTGGGTCAATGCGCGCGCCAACTGTCCGGACGCGCCAATAACCGCGATGGGGCCATTCGTCATCGATAAACCTAGCTCAAGCGGCCGCGGATTTCTTCTGGATCAGGCCAAGGCGTTCGCCCGAATAGGACTTGAGCCGCAGAGGCAACCACCATTGCTCGTTTTCGAGATACCAAGCGACCGTTTTCTGCAAGCCGGTCGTGAATGTTTCTTCGGCCTTCCAGCCTAACTCAAACTCGATCTTTTGCGGATCGATAGCATAGCGATAGTCGTGGCCTGGGCGATCCTCGACGAAGTTGATCGCCGCGGTGTGCGACGCACCGTCTTCGCGCGGTGCCATCTCGTCCAGCAATTCGCAAATCGTGTGCACGACTTCGAGGTTGCTTTTCTCGTTGCGGCCGCCAACGACGTAGCGCTCGCCCGGCGTACCTTTGGTGACGATCGCGAACAGCGCGCGGGCGTGATCATCGACGTAGAGCCAATCGCGGACGTTGATGCCCATGCCGTAGACCGGCAAATCGCGGCCTAACAGTGCGTTCGAGATCATCAGCGGGATCAGCTTCTCGGGGAAGTGATAGGGCCCGTAATTATTCGAGCAGTTCGACAGCACGACCGGTAGCCCATACGTGCGATGCCACGCCATCGCCAGATGATCAGAGGCCGCCTTGCTCGCGGAATAGGGCGAGGAGGGATCGTAGGCCGTTGTCTCAGAGAAGTGGCCATCATCACTCAAAGAACCGAAAACCTCATCTGTCGAAATGTGCAGGAAGCGGAACGCGTCTTTCTGGCGCTTTGGCAGCTCGGACCAATATGCGCGTGCCGCTTCGAGCATTGCGTAGGTGCCGGTAATGTTCGTTTCAATAAACGCTGAAGGGCCGGTGATCGAGCGATCAACGTGACTTTCGGCGGCTAGATGCATGATCGCGTCGGGACGTTCGAGGCGGAGAATGTCGCTGACCGACTCGCGGTCGCAAATATTGACCTGATAGAACGCGTATTTCGGGTTGTCGGCGATGCTCTCGAGCGACGCCAGGTTGGAGGCGTAGGTCAGGCAGTCGATGTTGACCACCGCGTGGCCGAGCTTTTCGACGAGCATCCGGCAGACCGCCGAGCCGATAAATCCGGCTCCGCCGGTGACGACAATTTTCATGGGAACGCACATCGCGCGGCGGTTGCAACTGAACTTCACGGTCGCCTGACACGCCGCGCCGCTTCTCACAACACGCCGGCTAAACCCGTTGTGACGCTCGCAGCAAAGCGTTGACATCGCGTTAACCTTGCGGGCGCGCGCGGTGGAGGTGCGACGCCCGCAAATTCCGCGTATCAGTAGAACTCTTCGACGATCACGATGCCAGCGGCACCGGCACCGCCAGCAAAGCCAGTTGCCGAACTCGACGCCGCGCCCGAGCCGCCGCAACCGGGCGCGCTGGCGGCCGCTCCCGCAGCTGCCGCCGTGGAGCCGCGTTGGCCGCCGCCGAACGGTCCCGCGGAACCGTTGCCGGCAATGAAAATTGTTGCGCTGGCTCTTTCCGAACAGTGGCCTCCTGCACCGGCCGCGTTGATCGAGCCACCCGT
>JANOCZ010000048.1:0-2090 GCA_031412455.1 Hyphomicrobium sp.
TGCAGGATCCGTTCCGCGTCGACTTGTCGACGAAGCACGGCGTTGTCGATCGCATCGATCAGAAGGTGATGATCGTCCGCTCGGCTGAAAAGCAAAGCCGCCTGCACACGATTTTATCCGACAGCGCCTGCGAACGTGTGATCGTCTTCACGCGCACCAAGCGCGGTGCCGATCGCGTGGCCGAACGTTTGGCAATGGCCAGCATCTCGGCCTCGGCGTTCCACGGCAACAAAGCTCAGAACGCTCGCCAGCGCGCACTGAATGACTTCATGGAAGGCCATGTCCGCGTGCTCGTCGCAACCGACATTGCGGCCCGCGGCATCGACGTCAACAACATCACGCACGTGATCAACTTCGACATGCCGCTCGATCCCGAAACGTATGTCCACCGCGTCGGCCGCACGGCCCGCAAAGGTCTGAGCGGAATCGCGATCTCACTGTGCGATCCGTCTGAAAGGGCGGAAATCAAAGCGATCGAAAAGCTGATGAAGCAGACGATCGAAGTGATCGGCGACGTCGGCGGCGAAGATCTGCCGATGCCAGCGAAACGTGCAGCCCACGTCGATCCACGCCGCGAGAGTTCGCACCGCAAGGGCCCACCCCGTGGCGATCGCGGCTCGCGTGATGGCGGCGGACGCGAAAGCGCCCGAGATCGCGATTTCGGTCGCAGCAGCGAAGCGCCTCGGCGTGACGCTGGCCGTGGTTCCGAGGATCGTGCGCCGCGCATGATCGAAGCCGGTGGTTTCAATCCGGCCGCTGAACTGCATCGCCCTGATCCGATTGTCGTCGACGGCGCTCGCCGCGAAGGCCCACGTCGCGAAGGGCCGCGCAGAGACGGGCCACGCAGAGACGGCGAGCGGTCCGAACGTCCAAGATCAGACGCACCGCGATCAGGTAGCGCCCGCGACGAACGCGGTCCCTACGTTGCACGCGGGCCCCGTCCCGAAGGCAATCGCGAAGGCGCACCGCGTCGCGAGGGCCAACGTCGTGATGGCCCACGGCAAGATGGCCCACGCAATGATGCACCACGCAGCGCGCCACGCGCAGACCGCGCCGAGGGTGGACGCTCCGATAAACCGCATCAGGCACGAGGCGGACACGGCCGCGATGGTCAGCGCGGCGATAGCAAACCGGCCGGCAGCGGCGCACCACACGCCTCGGCGAACGCCGGGACGCGGGGAGCGCCAGCAGGTGGCGAACGCACCGGCGAACGTAACTGGAATGGCCAAAAGCCACCGAAGTTTTTAAAACAACGCGACCCGGCACGCGCACCGCGCAATCCGGCGGCTTAGTCTAGCGAGCCGTTCAAGCGAACATGAAAGGGGCCAGAAAGCATTGCTTTCCGGCCCCTTTCTACGAGTCGTGCCAGAGTTACGGCTGCGGTGCCGGCACTGGTGGCGCGGCCGCCGGCGGGACAGGTGTCTCGCCAACATCGTCCATCATCCCGCGATGCTCGCCGTCACCTCGATCACCATGATGACGTCCATGTCCGCGGCCCCACCCGCCGTGATGGCCGTCCTTGCCACCCCAACCGCCGTGCGCCCAGCGCGGACCCTTATGACCTCGGCCACCCATGCCGGGCATCAACTGCCGCACGAGCGGACGCAAAACTTCCTTCTGCTCATCCGACAGCGACGCGTAGAATGGCTTGAACGAGTCCGAGAACCCTTTCATGCGCTCGGCGCGCTGCGTGAGCTTCTGACTCATTTTTTCGAAGCGCTCAGCCATATCGCCCTTCTTGCCGCCGTCGGAATGAGACGTCTGGCCAGCGGCCCGATCCGCCTTGCGCTTGTCACGCATCGCCTTGCGCTCAGCCATCCGGGCTTCGCGATCTTTGAATACGGCGCGCACCTGAGTTTCGATTGGCGCCCAAAGTTTCTCCTGGTCGGGCGTCAGTTTCAACGCCGTCTTCGCCATCGCCAATTTGCCCTCGTCGAGACGCGAGCGTGCCTCGGGCGACATGTTATGCCAGCCACGGTGTTCGACGGTTTTTGCAACAGCAACGGTGACCGGGACGGCCACCACCGCTGCGATGGCGATCCACGCGCCGCGCGATAATTTCATCATGTTGAACTCCTGAACGAGGCCCC
>JANOCZ010000049.1:0-3589 GCA_031412455.1 Hyphomicrobium sp.
CCAGTTGGCTTGCATCAGCCGGACCTTTTCCGGCCAGTTCGTGAGCGTGTCGAGATCGCGGAGAAGCTCGTCGGCATAATCGGTGATCTTGAAGAACCACTGCGTCAGCTCGCGTTGCTCAACAAGCGCGCCGGAGCGCCAGCCGCGCCCATCGATGACCTGTTCGTTAGCGAGCACCGTGTGATCGACCGGATCCCAGTTGACCTTCGACGATTTGCGGTAGGCGATGCCTTTTGCGAGAAAGTCCAGGAACAGCTTCTGCTGATGCTGGTAATAATCTGGCGAGCACGTCGCGATCTCGTGACCAGTCGAGCGACAGCCCCATTGATTTGAGCTGCCCGCGCATGACGTCGATGTTGGCATAGGTCCACTTGCCGGGATGCACCTTGCGTTCCATCGCGGCGTTCTCAGCCGGCATCCCGAACGCATCCCACCCCATCGGATGCAGCACGTTGAAGCCTTTCGCCCGCTTGTATCGCGCGAACACGTCGCCCATCGCATAGTTGCGCACGTGCCCCATGTGGATGCGCCCCGACGGATAGGGAAACATCTCCAGCACGTAGCATTTGGGCTTGGCTTCATCTTCGCTGGCCTCGAAAATCCGGCCGTTTTCCCAGATTTGCTGCCAGTGCTTTTCGCGTGCAGGCGCATTGTAGCGTTCGGAGGCCATGGAATTCGGTGTCTTTCGGTGAAATCAGGCGTTTGGCGGTTAAAGAGCCTGAAAGGGTAAAGGGGTCAAGCCGGGTGTGCGACCCGTGGATTGGGGGCGGTCGGGGATATGGCGCCGTTTTCGAGTTTTGAGGACATATCGGCGAAGACATGTCGATAGCGGGTACATATTTGACTAAGTATGTACACAAAAGACGTTTTCGTGCACATATGCAGCGAAACGTGTGCATGACATGGACACATATCATCTAACATGTTCAAAAAAACTTGATTTTGAACATATCGTCCGCCACATGTTCATACATTGCGCATGATTTGGACCTCATGTTCAAGTAACAGCCCTTTTTGAACACATAGAGCCGCGCGCATGTCCGCCGATCCTTCAAGGCCCTACAATTCGCTGCCGTTATTGCCGCCATCAGGCCGGGACTTGGAAACCAAGCCGGTTCTCAAGCGCTGCGTGACGGCGCGGGCCGCAGTTGCCGAACTCCGGCGCGCGGGCGAACTCATCCCCGACCAATCGGTTCTGATCAACGTCATTCCCCTGCTCGAAGCGAAAGACAGCTCCGAGATCGAAAATATCGTCACGACCAACGATGCACTATTTCGCGAAGCCAGCCAGCTTGAAGAAGGCGGCGATCCCGCCGCCAAAGAGGCGCTTCGCTACCGCGCCGCTCTGTTCAGCGGCTATGAAACATTGAAAGCGCGGCCGCTGACCGCACGCACCGCAATCGACATCTGCAGCCGCATCAAAGGCGTCGATATGGACGTCCGCAAGACGCCCGGCACGCAACTGAAAAACAGCTTCACTGGTGAAATTATTTATACGCCGCCCGACGGACAGCAAAACTTGCGGGATTTGCTGAGCAATTGGGAGGCCTTTGCCAATGCCGAAGATGACCTCGATCCGCTCGTCCGCATGGCCGTGCTGCACTACCAGTTCGAAGCCATCCATCCGTTTCTAGACGGCAACGGACGGACCGGACGAATCTTAAACATCCTGATCCTGATACAAGCGGGGCTGCTCGATATTCCGACACTCTACCTGAGCCGCCACATCGTGCGGACCAAAGGCGACTACTACCGCTTGCTCCAGGGCGTAACGCTGCGTGGCGAGTGGGAGCCGTGGATCATATACATGTTGACTGCCGTTGAAGTGACCGCAACATGGACCAATTGCCGGATCCGTGCCATTCGTGATCTGATGGCAAACACATCGGACTACATTAAAACGGCAGCTCCCGGCATCCATTCGCACGAACTGGTCGAGACGATCTTCGCAATGCCGTACACGCGGATCGGAAATCTTATAGAACGCGGAATAGCGCAGCGGGTATCGGCGTCGCGCTATCTAAAACAGCTCGTCAAAATTGGCGTGCTTGTGGAAGAGAAGCGCGGACGCGACAAGGTCTTCATTCATCGCAAGTACATGGACTTGCTCGGCCGCGACGATCACGAATTTTTAGCTTACCCGACGGCAGCGATTGCGCAGCCGGAAACTCGCGTCAAGCGCAAACGGCGGGCCAAGACGCAAGTCTGACCCGCCGCGATCTCAAGTTCGCATATTTTAGCTTAGCACGTATGCGCGGCAGCACCTGCTTCGGCGACCTCATGGTCCTGCACGCCGCTTCCGCCCGATACACCAATCGCACCGATCACGACGCCCTTCGCGTCTTTGAGCGGGATCCCGCCGGCAAAGATCATGACGCGATCTTGGTTGGATGCGTGAATGCCAAAGAACTGGTCGCCCGGTTGGCTGTTCTCAGCCAGCTCCTTGGTCGAAATGTTGAATGCGCGCGACGTGAAAGCCTTGTTGACGGAAATATCGATCGAGCCGATCCAGGCGTTGTCCATACGGATGTGCGCAATCAGGTTGGCGCCCTCATCGACAACTGCAACATTCATGGGCTGACCGATCGCGGCGGCCTTCTTTTCAGCGGCGTCGATGATCCGGCGGGCGTCGGCAAGTTTGAGCATGGGGTATCTCCGTAACGAAGTCGGGCGGGAGCGCTTACATAATCCCGTTATCAGCGCGCAGAATTGCGACACTTGCTCGCGTGCCGTCGCGAAATCCGGCGCATCGGACTAATTTGCGCAACGCAAGGTGAGGACTGATCCCGTGGATAGCGTCGCAATCGACACTGAGTTGCAGCAAAGGCTTGCGGATGTTCACCATCGCATGGCGGACGCTATGCGCCTGTCAAAACGCGAACCCGCGTCCGTGAAGCTGATCACCGTTTCAAAAACCTTCAGCGCCGATGAAATCCGCCCCGTCATCGCCGCAGGCGAGCGGGTTTTCGGCGAAAATCGTGTCCAGGAAGCGCAAGGCAAATGGCCAGCCTTGCGCGAACACTATCCCGATCTCGAGCTTCATTTGATCGGGCCGCTGCAGTCAAACAAAGCCGCCGATGCCGTGGCCCTGTTCGATGCCATCCACACGATCGACCGCGAGAAAATCGCCAAGGCGGTTGCCGATGAGATGACCAAACAGCGCAAACGCGTCGAGTTGTTTGTCCAGGTCAATACCGGTGAGGAACCGCAAAAGGCGGGCGTCATGCCAGCCGACGCGGCACACTTCATCGCCATGTGCCGCAACGATTTGAACCTCGAAATCGAAGGCCTGATGTGCATCCCCCCGATCGACGAGGAGCCAGCCGTCCATTTCGCGTTTCTCTCCAAGCTCGCCCGCGAGCTGAACGTCCACGGCCTCAGCATGGGCATGAGCGGCGACTACGAAACCGCGATCGCCTTCGGCGCGACCCACGTCCGCATCGGCTCGGCTATATTCGGCGAGCGGTAGTTTCCCCTCTCCCCGTTGCCCTCTTCAGGGCGACGGGGAGAGGGTGCCCGAAGGGCGGGTGAGGGGCGGCCGCAAAACGCCAACCTTTCCACCGCAAACTTTGCCCCCGTCACAGCTGGC
>JANOCZ010000050.1:0-5345 GCA_031412455.1 Hyphomicrobium sp.
TGCCAGCGTCGGGCGACGGCACTTCCATTGCCGCCTTGTCGCTCTCGAGCGTGATCAGCGGGTCGTCGCGTTTAATCTCATCGCCGGCCTTCACGTGCACTTCGATGACAGGAATGTTGTCAAAATCGCCAATGTCGGGGACGGCTACGTCGATCGACGCCATTGCAACTCCTTGGTGACACTCAAGCGTTCGCTGGATCGCCCGCTTCGGTGTCGATGCGATATTTCTCGATGGCTTGTTTTGCTTTGGACGACGGCAGCTTGTTCTGATCGGCAAGTGCCTTCAGCGCGGCTAAGGCTACGTAGTGCCGGTCAACCTCGAAATGGCGGCGTAGCCTGCGCCGGAAGTCGGAGCGGCCGAAGCCGTCGGTGCCGAGGACGTGATAGTCGTTGGGCACGAACTGCCGTATCTGGTCGGCATATTGTTTGATGTAATCGGTCGAGGCGATGACCGGCGCGCCATCTGATTTGTTGAGGCATTGAGAAACGTACGCGACCTTTGGCTTTTCGGACGGATGCAGCATGTTCCAGCGCGCGGTTTGAAGGCCATCGCGGCGGAGTTCGGTAAAGCTCGTGACGCTCCAAATGTCGGCTGAGACGCCGAAATCTTTTTCCAGCAGTTCAGCGCCGGCTAAGACTTCGCGTAAAATCGCGCCGCTGCCGAGGAGCTGAACTTTTGGGCCTTTGCTTTTTGGATCGGTTGCCTTGAGCAGATACATACCTTTGATGATGCCGTCCTCGGCACCTTCGGGCATCGGCGGGTGGGCGTAGTTCTCGTTCAGCGTCGTCAGGTAATAGAAAACGTCTTCTTGCGCGACGAGCATACGCTCGAGGCCCTTTTTGATGATGATGGCCAGCTCGTAGCTGAAGGTTGGATCGTAGGACACGCAATTGGGGATCGCTGCCGACAGCAAGTGACTATGGCCGTCCTGATGTTGCAGGCCTTCGCCGTTCAGTGTCGTGCGTCCCGATGTGCCGCCGATCAGGAATCCACGCGAGCGCATGTCGCCTGCCGCCCAGGCGAGGTCGCCGATGCGCTGAAAGCCGAACATCGAATAATAAATGAAGAACGGGATCATCGGCACGTTCGACGACGAGTAGGACGTCGCGGCGGCAATCCACGATGACATCGCGCCGGCTTCGTTGATACCTTCTTCGAGGATTTGGCCGGTTTTATCTTCTTTGTAGAACATCAGCTGATCGGCATCTTCGGGCCGATACAGCTGGCCGATTTGGCTATAGAGGCCGAACGTTCGGAACATGCCCTCCATGCCGAAGGTGCGGCTTTCGTCGGGAACGATCGGGACGACATGACGGCCGATATTTTTATCGCGCATCAGCTTGGTTAGAAGCTGCACGAAGGCCATCGTGGTCGAAATCTCCCGGCCATCCGAGCCCTTCAGCTGCGGTTCGAAAAAGGCAAGAGGTGGGACCTCCAGCGTGGACTGTGATTTGGGGCGACGCTGCGGGAGATAACCGCCGAGAGCCTGGCGCCGTTGTGTCATGTATTCGTATTCAGGACTGCCCGGCGCAAATTTGACGAATGGTAAAGCCTCGATGTCCTGATCGGAGACTGGCACTTTGAAGCGGTCGCGGAAACGCTGCAGGTGTTCCTTGCCCATTTTCTTTTGCTGATGGGCGATCATCTGGCCTTCGCCGGCAGCGCCCATGCCGTAGCCCTTCACAGTCTTGGCAAGGATGACCGAGGGTTGTGCTTCGTGGGCGACGGCTGCCGCGTAGGCCGCGTAAACTTTTCTCGCGTCGTGGCCGCCGCGGGTCAGTTTCCAGATCTTGTCGTCTGACCAATCGGCCACCAACGCCGCCGTCTCAGGGTAGCGGCCGAAAAACATCTTGCGGATATAAGCGCCGTCCTTCGACTTGAAATCCTGGTACTGACCGTCGTTGCATTCCTCCATCAACTGCCGAAGGCGGCCCGTCGTGTCCCGGCTGAGTAACTCGTCCCAACTCGATCCCCAAATGCATTTAATGACGTTCCAGCCGGCACCGCGAAAATTGCCTTCGAGTTCTTGAATGATCTTGCCGTTGCCGCGGACTGGGCCGTCAAGCCGCTGCAAATTGCAGTTGATGACAAAAATCAGGTTATCGAGCTTTTCGCGACCGGCGAGCGAAATGGCGCCGAGGCTTTCTGGTTCGTCCATTTCCCCGTCACCGCAGAAGACCCAGACTTTGCGGTTGGACGTATCGGCTAATCCGCGATCGTGAAGATATTTGAGAAAGCGGGCTTGATAGATCGCCATAATCGGGCCAAGGCCCATCGACACGGTCGGGAATTGCCAGAATTTTGGCATGAGCCATGGATGGGGATAGGACGACAAACCATCGCCGTTGGCCTCTTGGCGGAATTTCAACAGCTGGTCTTCACTCAGCCGTCCTTCGAGGAAGGCTCGCGCATAAATTCCAGGTGACGAGTGGCCCTGAATAAAAATCAGATCGCCGCCGTGGTTTGCATCGGGCGCGTGCCAGAAATGCATGAAGCCGGTGTCGTACAGGGTGGCTGCGGATTGGAAGCTGGCGATGTGGCCGCCGAGTTCGGTCGAGGTTTGGTTGGCGCGCAGGACCATTGCTAGCGCATTCCAACGGATCGCCGAGCGCAAGCGGTTCTCGATCGCGCGGTCGCCTGGATGGGGTGCCTCGTGGTGAGGAGGGATCGTGTTGATGTAGGCGGTATTGGCGGCGAACGGAATTTTTGCGCCCTGCCGCCGAGCCGTCTCAACGGTTTTTCCAAGAATGAAGTCGGCGCGGGCGCTACCATTGTAGGCCATGACCGAATTGATCGCGTCCTGCCACTCGCGGACTTCGAGGTCTGCTTCCGTCGTCTGCGGCACGTCGAGCAATGTGCGGTTCATTTCCGATTTATCTCATGATCCAGGCCGCCGCGCGAGCAGATCAATGCGCGGCAGAGCACTTTAAACCGCTCGGATGTTTAACGCTTGCTGCGACTAAGTTAAACGCGCAGGGGCCGGAAAAGTTCAGGCAATGAGATTGCAGGCCTTGGCCTCGGTCATCAACTCCGCCAGCGTGCCGATTGCCAAGGTCGCTTTGCTTTTTGCGCCGGAGATCAGGCCAACCGGCGCGCGGATGCGAGAGAGGGCCGCTGCATCGAAGCCCTGCGCTGAGAGTTGAGCCAAGCGCTCGCGGTGGACCGCATGGTTGCCGAGTGCGCCAATATAAAAGCATTGCGAGTGGAGCAGATGGCCCAGGATCACGGGCTCTTGCTCGTGGGCATGAAAACATAAAACGGCGGCGGTTGCACGATCTAGATGGGTCAGCGCGTCAGCATCAAAATCACCGGAGGCGGCGCTGCTCAATCCGTGGGTCTCAAGCTCGGCGCGGGTCGCGTCATCTGAGGTGATGACCGTCAACTCAATGCCGGTCGCAGCACTCAAAACGGCGAGGCTAACGAGCGAGGGACCGTTGCCGATTAAAGTCACGCTTAGGGGCGGGGGACAGATGCGGGTGAAGATTGCGCCGGTTCGTGCGCTGTCAGGAATGGGCAGGTCGGCAGGGCATGGTTCGACTGTTGTTGTGCCGGAATCCAGCTCCGTGATCATCTGGCAGCAGATGCGCTGCGCGCGATATTTGAGGATCTCGGCGACGCTTTCAGCCGTGATGCTCTGATCGAAATAAAGATCAAGGCCGCTGCCGCACGGTAGCTTCACGTCAAAGTAGGGCGAGCCCTTGCCGTAGCGAACCAGTCGGTTGCGGCCTTGGCTGATGACGTCTTGTGCTTCCATCGCGACGGCGCTCTCTAAACAGCCTCCCGACAAATATCCAGCGAAGCTGCCGCTTTGCGACACGGCCATCTGCGCGCCCGGTTGCCTTGGTGCGCCACCTTCGACGCCTATCAAGGTGACAAGCGCCGTGCGTTCGCCGGCCGTCTGCCAGCGGTGGAGTTCAATCAGCACATCGTCATCCGCCAGTAGGCCCGGCGACGACAAATGGCGCTGAAATCTGACCGTCATAGCACCTTTTCACATGTCGAGCTTAGCCAGGGCTGGCCGAGCGGCTCTGACAAGACGCGCATTCGCGTGACGAGTTCCAATCGGGGAAAGTGCGCGCCTGGGCCGCCGTTGGCAAGCGCGTTGCGCACGATCGGCGCGCTTGACCAACGGTATGCTGGCAACGTAGGCACTCACCCGGTTCAACTGGCCGTTGGGATGGCGGCTGCATGGGACAGTTTTGATAAGGTGAAGCGATGAAGCTCGTCCGATTTGGGATTTCTGGTAGCGAGAAGCCCGGTCTTATCGATGCCGATGGTGCAATTCGTGATTTGTCGGCGCATGTGACGGATTTTTCCGGCGCGCAGCTCGATCCAAAGGCGCTCGCAATGCTGCGCGCGATCGATCCGCAGTCCCTGCCAAAGGTTGCGGAAGGTGTCCGGCTCGGGCCGCCGATCGCGGGCACGCGCAACTTTATCGCCATTGGTCTCAACTATGCCGATCACGCGAAGGAGACGGGACAAGAGTTACCGGCCGAGCCAATCCTGTTCAACAAGGCCGCGACCTGCATTTGCGGGCCGAACGACGATATCATTTATCCGAAAAATTCAGATCGGATGGATTGGGAATGCGAGATTGCGTTCGTCATTGGCCGGCGCGCGCAGTACGTCGAAGAGGCCGAGGCGTTGTCGTACATCTCGGGTTACTGCATCTGCAATGACGTGTCGGAGCGGCGCTGGCAGGTCAAGCGCAACGGGCAGTGGGTCAAGGGTAAATCGGCTGAAACTTTTGGGCCGCTCGGGCCGTGGCTGGTCACTACGGATGAGATGACCGATCCGCACAATTTAGCGATGTCGCTCGATGTCAACGGCGAGCGCAAGCAGACGGGCTCGACGGCGACGATGATTTTCTCGATCCCGAAGCTGCTGGCGTACGTGACCGAGTTCATGGTGCTCGAAGCCGGCGATGTCATCACGACGGGTACGCCACCGGGTGTCGGGTCGGCCAAGAAGCCGCCGGAATATTTGAAAGTTGCTGACGACCTTGTCTTGAAGATCGAGGGTCTCGGCGAACAGCGGCAGCGCGTGGTGGCGTTCGGGGGTTAGAGCGCGTAATAAACCTGCTATCACATTGATCTTCGCGGCTCAGCTGCCATCGTTGTCGTTCGGGCGCCGCGGGCGGAACATCTGCGGAAGATCATTTTTCGCGATAGCGAATCTCCTTTGTATCTCGTTCCAAGCCCGGGGGTCGGAAAGATTGGATCGGTACGCTTCCTTGACGTGGCGAAGTTGGTCTACGAGTGATTGCTCAGCGATCGGCAGTTCGCCGTCGTCCTGTGCTGCGACCTCAAGTTTCTCAATCAAATGATCGATCAGGTCCTGCTCG
>JANOCZ010000051.1:0-2196 GCA_031412455.1 Hyphomicrobium sp.
TCGCTCGACGTTTCGCCCGGCGAAATCGTTTGTCTCCTGGGGCCATCGGGCTGCGGTAAAACGACTTTGTTGCGCGTCGTGTCAGGAATTGAAAAGCCAAGTTCAGGCCGCGTGCTCATCAATGATTTCGAGGTTGCTGGGCCCAACCGGTACGTGCCGCCCGAAGATCGAAGCATCGGCATGATGTTCCAGGATTTCGCGCTTTTTCCGCATATGTCGGTTTTGGACAACGTAGCTTTTGGGCTCCGATCACTTGCCAGACCCGAGCGCGAAAAAGCTGCCCGATCTATTTTGGAGCGGGTTGGTCTGGCAGACTTTGCCGAAGCTTATCCCTCGACGTTGTCGGGCGGTCAGCAACAGCGCGTCGCGCTTGCGCGCGCGATCGTACCGCGACCCGCCGTCATGCTGATGGACGAGCCATTTTCCGGGCTCGACATACAACTCCGCGACGCCATGCAGGAGGAGACGCTGGCGTTGCTGCGTGAGACGCGGGCGACGTCGGTTATCGTCACGCACAATCCCGAAGAGGCGATGCGGCTCGGTGATCGCATCGTCGTCATGCGGTCGGGGCGCATTGTTCAAGTCGGCACGACGGATGAACTTTATGCCAGTCCGAAGGCGTTGTTCGTGGCGCGGTTGTTTTCGGAAATCAATGAATTGCCGGTCAGGGTTGCCGGGCAGCGCGTGTCGACGGCGGCTGGGTCATTTGCCGCGCCGGGATTCCCAGACGGTGCGCCGGCCATCTTGTGTTTACGCGAGCGCTCTATCAACGTGGTCAAGGCCACTCCGGCAGCGGATAAGAATAAGCTCAACGGGCGGGTCATCGACCACAAGTTTCTAGGCGATTTCACCCGGCTCGACGTCGCGGTCGAAGGCTTCGATCAGCCCTTGAAGGTCCATGTCGATGGCAGCGATGCTTTGCGCCGAGGGAGCGAAGTTAAGGTTTCTATCGCGCCTGGTGCCGGGTTTGTGTTCCCAATCGAGACGGATTAACGGCCCTGAGACGTGGGCGTGAACCTTGCCGCCCCCTGGCAGTTCTGCGATAGTCGCCCCACATATCTCGCAGCACCGTGCATGCAGCATGGCGCTTGCAGCCATGGCGGCTGCCGAAAGGTTTTAGTATGGGTCTCAGCGCGCAACACATCCTGCTTTTGTTAATCATCGCGCTTTTGCTGTTTGGACGCGGCAAGATTTCCGAATTGATGGGCGACGTTGCCAAAGGCATCAAGAGCTTCAAGAAGGGCATGGCCGACGAAGATGACGTGGCAAAGCCCATTCCTCCGCGCACGATCGACAACGACGAGACCGTCGCGTCGCGTGATCGCAGCAAAACGGGCTAGGTCATCTCCGTGCCGGTATGTGCCTTTAGCGGCGGGCGTCAGGGTGCTGGAATGCGAGACCGCAGGTCATGTTTGAAATCAGCTGGAGCGAAGTGCTGATCCTTGGGATCGTCACGCTGATCTTCGTCGGGCCGAAGGAACTGCCTGTTTTTCTGCGCACGCTCGGTAAATACGCAGGGTCGATCCGGCGGCAGGCCAACGAATTCAAATCACAGTTTGACGCGGCGATGCGCGAAGCCGAACTCGACACGATGCGCGAGGAGATGCAGGCGATGCAAACCTCCGTCAACTCCGAGATCATGAGCGCAAAGCAAGTTCTCCAACAGGCAGCGACGCCGCCGCTGGCGACGACTCCTGCCGAAGTGCCAAAGTCGATCTTGGCTGCTGCCTCCAATGAGCCTGCTGTATCGATGCCACCAATGCCGGCGCCGCCGCGTATGGAGACTTGAGCGCGATGCAGGAGCGATTGCAAAGCGGCGATTCTCTGCGCGATGGGCAAGACGATATCGACGCGACCAAAGCGCCGTTGATGGATCATTTGATCGAGCTGCGTTCGCGATTGATGTGGGCGCTGGGCGCGTTCGTCGTGATGTTCTTTCTGTGCTTCTCGGTCGCCGGGCACATCTACAATGTGCTGGTCTGGCCGTACATGTGGGCGTCAGGGAACGATCACGTGCGGCTTATCGCGACGCATTTCCTCGAACAGATCATGACGCAGGTTAAGCTCGCGATGTTTGGCGCGGCGTTTCTATCATTTCCCGTTGTCGCGACGCAGATCTACAAATTCGTCGCGCCGGGTTTGTACAAGAATGAGCGTCGGGCCTTTCTACCGTATCTGTACGCCACGCCCGTGCTG
>JANOCZ010000052.1:0-2584 GCA_031412455.1 Hyphomicrobium sp.
ATAGCTGGCGAAACGCCGAGTGATGTCGGAAAGTGAATAGCGATCTTAATCCGTAGTCGCGCTTACTCCCAAGGCCGACATACGACGATCACATTCGCGGGTGAGCATCAGGAATAATCAAATGATTGTCTCGTCGTGCGCGCGGGCACACAACGAACTGCTGCACTGACGATAGCGTTGCAGAGGCGCAAGAGGAAAACAGGAGCCATCGACATGATATCGATCACTGCGCAATACGCAGTCTTCGGCACATCGGCTGCAATTCTGGCCGTGCTGATACTCGCTGCGCATCTCAGACCTGAGCGTACAAGCGTCATCGCGCTGGCGCTGTTGCGCGCGTGGCGCGGCAGTCCCCGCATGTTCGCACCGCCGCTTGTGGCAGCGCTACTCCTTGCATCAGGTGCTTCGCTGTGGATGGCCACCCAAGAAAGTTTCGATGACAATCGGATCGTGTCAGCCAGCCTGACTGCCAAAGAGATCGATGCTTCACCGATCGCTCACGCGCCGGCAGCAGCACAAATCGGCGTCGCGGCCGCAGACACCGGCGCAGCGCGCGACAAAGCCATTGAAGCGCTACGCAGCTACGCCAACAAGATTGACGGAAAATTGCACACGCTCGCGTCGATCGGGAATGAACCGCCGTCCCCACCCAACTCACCGTCAACCCTTCCCGACGTCGATACGATGATTGGCCAACTCGCGACGCGGCTCGAGCAAGCGCCAGACGACGTCGCCGGTTGGCGCATGCTCGGTTGGTCCTATGCCAATACCGGCGACTTCGAGAAGGCCGCCAAAGCCTATGAAGCCGCACTCACGCGCGATCCAAAAAATTCCGAAATCCTGGCCGCTTTGAACAGCGTCCGCAGCAAGACCACGCCATCGTCGCCAGCACCCACAGCCCCGCACGCGGATTGACTAAGGTTGCCGACCAATGATCGGGCAGCGGCCAACGCCACCCGCAAAACAACGGCAGTTTAGCCCTCTAGATTCTTGCGCTGCGCAGTCGCAATGCGTTTGCAATCACACTGACAGACGACAGCGCCATCGCGGCCGCAGCGATGATGGGTGATAACAAGATTCCGAACACTGGATAAAGCACGCCTGCGGCAACCGGCACACCGGCGGCGTTGTAGATAAAGGCGAAGAACAGGTTCTGGCGGATGTTCGCCATCGTGGCGGCCGACAAGTGTCGCGCGCGAACGATGCCGTTCAGATCCCCTTTGAGCAGCGTCACGCCCGCGCTCTCCATCGCGACGTCCGTTCCTGTGCCCATGGCGATGCCGACATCGGCCGCGGCAAGGGCTGGGGCATCGTTGATGCCATCGCCTGCCATGGCAACCACGCGCCCCTCCTTGCGCAGGCGTTCGACGATCTTACCTTTGTCCTCAGGCAAGACCTCCGCTTCCACGTCCACGATTCCAAGCCTCTGAGCGACAGCCCTTGCCGTCGTCGCATTGTCCCCCGTCAGCATGATGATGCGGATGCCCGCGTCTTTGAGCGCTTTGACAGCCTCAGGAGTTGTCGCCTTCACGGGATCAGCAATAGCCAGAATGCCCGCGGCTTTCTCATCGACGCCGACAAAGATGGCCGTCGCGCCATCGGTGCGCAGGTCATTGGCCGCATCGTCGAGAGCCCGCGTGTCGATCTTCGCCTGCTCCATGATGCGGGCGTTGCCGATGACAATGCGTCTGCCATCGACGAGGCCAGTGACGCCTTTGCCGATAGGCGAGTCAAATTCCGACACGGCGGAGAGTTGCAGCCCGCGCTCCTTCGCGGTGCGGACGATGGCCGCGGCAAGCGGATGCTCACTCGCGATCTCAAGGCTTGCTGCCAAGCGCAGCAGTTCGTTCTCTTCGATGCCGGGGACCACGCGCACGGCAACCACACTTGGCCTGCCTTCCGTCAAGGTGCCGGTCTTATCGATCACGAGCGTATCGATTTTTTCCATGCGCTCGAGCGCTTCAGCGTTCTTGATCAGAACGCCGAATTGGGCGCCACGTCCGACACCGACCATGATCGACATGGGTGTCGCAAGACCCAGCGCACACGGGCAGGCGATGATGAGCACTGACACCGCTGCGATAAGGCCATACGTAAATCGCGGTTCGGGCCCCAACAGGCCCCAGGCCGCGAAGGCGAGCAACGCAATCGTGATGACCGCCGGAACGAACCACCCGGAGACCTGATCGGCGAGCTTTTGAATGGGCGCGCGGCTTCGCTGCGCCTTAGCCACCATCTGCACGATTTGAGCGAGCACTGTCTCGCGGCCGACCTTATCGGCGCGCATGACGAACGCGCCCGACTGGTTCATCGTACCGCCGATGACTTTTTCTCCGGTCGATTTTGTGACCGGCATAGATTCACCCGTGACCATGGACTCGTCGATAGCGCTCCGACCGTCGACGATCTCACCGTCGACCGGCACACGCTCACCGGGCCGCACGCGCAATCGATCACCGGCTTGCACGGCTTCAAGACTGACGTCGGACTCTCCTCCGTCCGCGGCGATGCGGCGTGCAGATTTCGGAGAGAGGTCGAGAAGCGCGCGAATAGCGCCGCTCGTTTGCTCACGCGCCCTCAGTTC
>JANOCZ010000053.1:0-1787 GCA_031412455.1 Hyphomicrobium sp.
CTGCGATAACCGCACCAAAACCATACTCGGACGCCGTATTCATCGACGCGAGCAGCGCTCCGGAAATCGCTGTTTTGGTACCCTCGGCAAACGCGACCGAAACACTTCTCCACGCCAACGCGATGACCGTTAGAATTCCCAGGATGAGCGCGCCTTCGACGGCCCAAATAGCGACGATAGGTGCCACATCGACCACGATCGCCTTGCCGCCGGGCGTCAACGAGACGTCCTTCGTCGCGCCGTAGACGTTCGGAATGACCCAGGTCAGCACCTTATTGGCAACGCCAACCACGATGAGCGGCAATATCGCAATCAGCGCGGAAACGGCGGCCGGATTCGCGACAACCTCAGGCTCGTTACTGTGTCCCTCGCCGTAGCCCTCGCCCGACGCTTGCGCGATCCGCCGCCGCCAATCGAGATAGCTGAGGCCCAGCGCAAGGATGAACAGCGCACCGATGCTACCCAGTACCGGCGCAGCCCACGTGTCGGTCTTGAAGAACGTCGTCGGGATGATGTTCTGAATCTGCGGCGTGCCCGGCAACGCATCCATCGTGAAGGTGAAAGCACCAAGCGCGATCGTCGCTGGAATCAACCGCTTGGGAATATCGGCTGCACGAAACAACGCCGCGGCGAACGGATAGACGGCGAATACGACCACGAACAGCGACACGCCGCCGTACGTGAGGATCGCCGCCACCATGACGATCGACAGAATGGCGCGTTGCCGCCCGACGAGCTCGATCGTCGCCGTTACAATCGCGTTCGCAAAGCCCGATAGCTCGATGAGCTTTCCAAAAATCGCGCCGAGCAAAAATACCGGAAAGTAGAGCTTCACGAAGCCGACGAGCTTTTCCATGAAAAGCCCCGTGAAAACGGGCGCGACGGCGGCCGGATCGGTCAACGCCACCGCCAGCATCGCCGCGATCGGCGCGAACAAAATCACGCTGTACCCGCGGTAGGCGGCGAGCATCAAAAAAACCAACGCCGCCAGCGCGATCAGAAAACCCATGAAGACCCTCCGTTGCCGGGGAGCTTATCGGGTTTGCATGTCTTGTCATCACCCGGCTCGATCCGTCCCGGCGGGAAGCTCAACGGCGGAGCGAAGCCGGGGACGAAGCTCACCCTTAAGCCGCGGCTTTCACCGGCCAACCGTTGATCGTCAGTTCGCCGTCGCGCACGGAGACGCGCACGTCATCGCCATCCTTAACGCCGCCCGCGAGGATCTGCTCGGCGAGCGGATCCTGCACATGCCGCTGGATGACCCGCTTCAACGGCCGCGCACCATAGGCCGCATCGTACCCGCGATTGGCGAGCCACATCCGCGCCGGCTCATCGAGCGTGATCGTGATCTTCCGGTCCACAAGCAACTTATGCAGCCGGCCCATCTGGATATCGACGATCTTGCTCATGTCGACGCGCTGCAAGCGGTGGAACAGGATAATCTCATCGAGCCTGTTCAAGAATTCCGGCCGGAACTTGGAGCGCACCTCGTTCATAACTTCATCGCGCACCAGATCGGTATCTTCGCCCTCCTTCTGGTTGACGAGATACTCAGCGCCGATGTTCGACGTCATGATGATCAGCGTATTCTTAAAATCGACAGTCCGGCCCTGACCATCCGTCAATCGGCCGTCATCAAGCACCTGCAGCAGAACGTTGAACACGTCGGGATGCGCTTTTTCGATTTCGTCGAACAGCACGATTTGATACGGCCTGCGCCGCACGGCTTCGGTCAGCGCTCCGCCTTCCTCGTAGCCGACGTATCCTGGCGGCGCGCCAATTAAACG
>JANOCZ010000054.1:0-3878 GCA_031412455.1 Hyphomicrobium sp.
GGAATCGGTTCACGGATCTGGTCGAGGTCAACATCAATAATCTCGCTGCGGTGCCATCGATCGTGTTCGGGTTGCTTGGGCTCGCGGTCTTTTTGAATTTCTTCGGCTTGCCGCGATCGGCGCCGCTGGTCGGTGGGCTCGTGCTCGCGCTGCTCGTTTTGCCAACGATCATCATCGCGGCGCGGGCGGCGATCAAATCGGTCCCGCCGTCTATTCGCGAAGCGGCGATCGGGCTTGGCGCCTCAAAACAGCAAGCCGTATTTCATCACGTCCTTCCGTTGGCGATGCCGGGCATCATGACCGGTACGATCATTGGGATGGCACATGCGCTCGGTGAGACGGCACCGTTGTTGATGATCGGTATGGTGGCGTTTATCGTCGATATCCCAACCAGTCTCAGCGACTCAGCCACGGTTTTGCCTGTGCAAATTTTCCTTTGGTCAGATTTGCCGGAGGCTGCTTTCAAGCAGAGGACTGCTGCGGCGATTGTCGTGTTGTTGGCATTTTTGCTGCTGATGAACGGCTTGGCCATCTGGCTGCGCAATAAATTCGAACGCCGGTGGTAGGTATGGAGGCACTAGCTTTGGACATGACCGTATCAAAACGCATTGAAACCGAGCGGACGGCCGCGGTAACGGCTGCGGCGAAGCCCGCGAAGGTCGTGGCGCGCGACGTCAACGTTTATTACGGCGAGAAACATGCGTTGAAGCATGTCGATGTCGATATTCCAGATCGCGGCGTGATGGCGTTCATCGGACCGTCGGGATGCGGTAAGTCGACGTTCCTGCGCTGCATCAACCGCATGAACGACACGATCCCCACGTGCAGGGTCACGGGTCGCATCACCATCGACAACCGCGATATCTACGATCCAGAACTCGATGTCGTGCAGTTGCGGGCGCGGGTCGGGATGGTTTTTCAAAAGCCAAATCCGTTTCCAAAGTCGATCTACGACAACGTCGCGTACGGGCCGCGTATTCATGGGCTTGCTCCGACGAAAGCCGACTTGGATCAGATCGTGACGGCGAGCCTCGAGAAGGCTGGGTTGTGGGGTGAGGTTAAGGACCGGCTGCTCGAATCGGGCACGGGGCTGTCTGGCGGTCAGCAGCAGCGACTGTGCATCGCGCGCGCTATTGCGGTTGATCCGGAAGTCATCCTGATGGATGAGCCCTGTTCGGCGCTTGACCCTATTGCGACGGCGAAGATTGAAACGCTGATCGACGAACTGCGGACAAATTACTGCATCATCATCGTCACGCACTCGATGCAACAGGCAGCGCGCGTCTCGCAACGCACGGCATTTTTCCATTTGGGTACGCTCGTCGAAGACGGCCCGACCCAGCAGATTTTCTCGATGCCGCGCGATCAGCGCACGCAAGATTACATCACCGGGCGGTTTGGTTAGACGAGCGGTACGCAGGCACAGTCAGGGACCCGAAATGCACAATCACATCGTCAAATCATACGACATGGAGTTTGCCGAGCTCGACCGGTTGACTGCGCAGATGGGCGGGTTGGCCGAGAAGCAATTGGCGGATGCATTCGCAGCGCTCGACCGCCGGGATTCGAAATTGGCGAAGGCGGCTGTCGCGAGCGACAAGGCGATCGACAATCTCGAGCAGCAGGTTCAGGAGCGGGCGATCGCCATGATCGCAAAACGTCAGCCGCTTGCCAACGATCTGCGGCACATCATGACTGTCTTGAAAATTGCCAGCGACCTCGAGCGGGTCGGAGATCTGGCCAAGAATATCGCGAAGCGGGCGCTTGCCGTTGCCGATGAAACGCATCCCAAGCCGCTCATGAGCGGGCTGCGTCACATGACCGAACTCGCGATGAAGCAGCTCAAGGACGTGCTCGACGCCTTGAGCACCCTCGATGCCGCCAAAGCGCGTGAAGTCTGGCACAGTGATGCCGGTCTCGATGCTCTCTATAATTCGGTGTTTCGCGAACTCCTGACCTACATGATGGAAGATCCGCGCAACATCGGGCTGTGTACGCATCTGCTTTTCGGCGCCAAGAATATCGAGCGCATCGGCGATCACACAACCAACATTGCCGAGAACATTTGCTACCTCGTCGAGGGCGTGGCGATGAATGAGGAGCGGCCGAAAAACGACGAGACGAGCACGATGATCGTGCCCAATCCGTCGGCTTAGGAATTCAACAGCGCGGAAACGATAGATTCATGCCGGCGAAAATATTGGTGATCGAAGACGATGAGACCATCGTCACGTTGATGGAATACAATCTCAAGTCGGCCGGCTACGACGTGGCGATTGCCACAACGGCTGAGGAGGGTGACCTCATCATTTCCGAACAGCTGATCGATCTCGTCGTGCTCGATTGGATGCTGCCGGATATGTCGGGCATCGAATGGTGCGGGCGCGTCCGGCGGTCGGGCAAAATTCCGCATATTCCGATTGTGATGCTAACGGCGCGCGGCGAGGAGGGCGACCGGATTCGCGGTTTCGCCAATGGCGCCGACGATTACGTTGTCAAACCGTTTTCAGTGCCCGAGCTGATGGCGCGCATCAAGGCGTTGCTGCGGCGGTCGGCGCCGGCCCGTGTCAGCGACGTGCTGGCGGTGGGCGATATCGCGCTTGATCGCGAGGCGCATCGTGTGACGCGCAGTACGCGCGAGATTTCACTTGGGCCAACGGAGTACCGGCTGCTCGAAGTCTTGCTGGAAAGTGCCGGGCGGGTGCTCTCGCGCAATCAGCTGATCGATCGGGTGTGGGGGACGACGGCTGATATCGACGAGCGGACGATCGACGTGCATGTCGGCCGGTTGCGCAAGGCGCTGGTGCGTGGCAACGAGTTCGATCCCATCCGAACGGTGCGCGGCGCGGGGTACTCTCTCGAGACGGCGAAGGTGGCCTCAGAGAGCCGCTAGCCGTGCCCGGCGAAGCTGACCGTCAGGCTCAGGCGCGGTGATACGGGTGGCCGGTCAGAATAGTTGCTGTCCGATAGAGCTGTTCGATCAGGACGACGCGAGCAAGCCCATGGGGCAGCGTCAAAGATCCAAGTGACAGTTTCAAACTCGCGGCGTCGAGCGCTTCGGGGCCGTGACCGTCGGGTCCGCCAATCAGGAACGCGCATGTCTTGATGCCGGCATCGGCATGGCGCCCGATCAACGCGGCGAAGGCATCGCTTGGGTACTGGCGGCCTTCGACATCGAGCGCGATTTTGACCGTGGCGGCGGCGGCCGTTTTCAGCAGACGCTCAGCTTCATCGGATTTGCGGCGAGCGGATGTTTCGGCGCGGCTTTCAATCAGTTCGACGATCTCGAGCGGGCCGAGGCCGACGGATTTGCCGGTCGCTGCGAAGCGCTTTGCGTAGCGCTCGCAGATTGAGCGTTCCTCGACGTCTTTGAGCTTGCCGACTGCGGCGATCAACAGACGCATCGGCGCTCGTGCTCAGTGTTCAGAGTGCTCAATGCTGCGAGGGATCGGGTTCGGACGCTTCCGGCGGGCGGTCGGCAGTCCACATCTTTTCGAGATTATAGAACTCCCGAACTTCGGGCCGGAACAGATGGACGATGATATCGCCCGTATCGATCAGTACCCAATCGCAGGCCGGCACACCTTCGAGGCGCACAGGAATGCCGGTCGAGGCTTTGACCTTTTCGGCGACTTGATCGGCAATGGCGCCGACGTGACGGTCGGTGCGGCCAGTCGCGACGACCATGTAATCGGCGATCGTCGATTTGCCTTCGAGAGGGATCGTGACGATTTCCTCAGCCTTGGCTTCGTCAAGCCACGTGACGATTTCGGCGAGGAGAGGGGCCGAGGCCGGCACGGCAGCTTTGGCCTTGGCGGTCGAGGAGCGCTTGGCAGCGCCACCAGTCGAGGTTCGTATCAAGCGGTAAGCGTCCTTTG
>JANOCZ010000055.1:0-3130 GCA_031412455.1 Hyphomicrobium sp.
TGCTAACGGGTGGGTTAGGTACGGACCGGTTTGTGTTCGAGGGCGGATTTGGCAACGACCGCATCACCGACTTTGATGCCAACCCGTTGGGAGGACAGGATCTGATCGATCTGGATCAGCTAAATATCACCTTCGCTCAGGTCACGATTGCGGATGCCGGATTCGATACGTTGATCACAATCGACAGTGGCAACAAGATCCGGCTGACAGGTGTGAACGACCATACGACGATCACAGCCGCCGACTTCGTATTTTAAAATCGCGGTGGCAGCCCGTCCCAGGCTCGGGCTGCCACCGTGTCCACGTCCATTCCCATTGACGACGACGAACGTCGCGGGCAGCCCTGCTCGCCCAAATCGGCAACCATTTCGGGCACACCAACCAAAGCCAGCAACATATTACGATAGCTAACTATTGCTGCGCCAGCAATTACGGTGGCAACGTCGCAAACTCCGCCGAAGCTCAATCAGTGCAATGCGTCTTCGGAACATGTTCTCAAACGCAGAGTTGTCACACCGGACGGCCTGTCGGGGTAGGCCGTCGGGGTAAATCCCAACGTGGACTGAGCCGTGTTCAGCTCGCGAAGATATTGGACCGCCCGCAACGCAAGTCGACATGCACGGTCACGCCGGGACCGTCGCGTATTTTGAGGGAGCGATCATGGATTTCGCGCCGATAGGGAACGGCCGAATTGCAGCGCTTATCGACCAGCACGGCGCGATCGTATGGTGGTGTTATCCGCGGCTCGATGGCGACCCCGTGTTTTCCAGACTACTGAGTGGAACTGAAGAAAAAGGCTTCTGCGACGTTCAATTGACCAACGCCGTCAAAACAACGTCCACTTACATTCGCAACACGGCGGTCGTGCAAACCGATATCGAGGATGATGCCGGCCAAGTCGTGCGCATCACTGATTTTGCGCCGCGTTTTTCGCGGTATGAGCGGATATTTCACCCGACCCAGCTCTGCCGCCGCATCGAGCCGTTGCGCGGTATGCCCCACATAACGATCAGGGTCCGCCCGACGTTCTCGTACGGCGTGCCAGCGAAGCGCCGGGCAACGGGCGCAAATCATATCAGCTACACCGGCGGCAAGGATGACCTGCGTCTAACGACGGACGCGCCGCTGGCGTGTATCGTCGACGAGGCCTCGTTTGCCCTCAATCATCCCGTCAACTTGATCTTCGGACCCGATGAGCCGATCGATGCCGCCGTCGATGGCGTCGTGCGTGAGTTTCTCGACCGAACGCTCGACCATTGGACCACCTGGGTGCGCGGCCTAGGCGTCCCTTTCGATTGGCAACTCGAAGTCATCCGCGCAGCGATCACCCTCAAACTGTGCAGTTTTGAAGAAACGGGCGCGATCATCGCCGCACACACGACCTCGCTACCGGAGGCCCCAAATTCGCAACGTAATTGGGATTACCGCTTCTGTTGGCTGCGTGATGCCTTCTTCGTGATCAAAGCCTTGAACCGGCTCGGCGCGACGCACACGATGGAATCCTACCTAAATTACATAACAAGCGTCGCCGTTCATTCCAAAGATGCTTTGAAACCCGTCTACGGCATCGTCCACACAGCTGCCCTCGACGAAACGATCGCGCCCGATTTGCAGGGCTATTTGGGAATGGGCCCTGTCCGCGTCGGCAACCAAGCGGCGCAACAGCTGCAGCACGATTCCTACGGCAGCATTATTCTTGGCGTGTCCAACATGTTCATCGACCAGCGCTTGCCTCGCATGGGCGATGTTGCGCTGTTCAATCAGCTCGAGGGGTTGGGCGAACAAGCCAAGAAATTTGTCTTCGAGCCAGATGCCGGCTTGTGGGAATACCGCGGCCGCCAAAGAATCCATACACATTCAGCCACCATGTGCTGGGTCGCGTGCGATAGGCTCGCCCGGATAGCCGCGCTGCTCGGGCTCAACAGTCGAAGGGATTATTGGCGCAGCTCAGCGAACGCGATGCAATCGACGATCCTTGACCGCGCTTGGAATACGAAGCGCCAGGTTCTCGCCGGCGCACTGGATGATCACGAACTTGATGCCAGCGTGCTCTTGTTGCCGGAGCTGGGCTTGCTGCCAGCGACCGATCCTCGTTTTATCGCGACGTGCGAAGCGATCGGCCGGGACCTTTCGCGCAACGGCTTCATCATGCGCTACACGTCGCCGGACGATTTTGGTGCACCGGAAACCGCATTCCTGACCTGTCAATTCTGGTACATCGATGCTCTAGCCTCAATCGGCCGCCGTGACGAAGCACGCGAGCTTTTCTCGAGTTTGCTGACAGTCAGAAACTCATTTGGGCTGCTTTCGGAGGATATTCATCCCGAGACAGGCAAACTTTGGGGCAATATGCCTCAAACCTATTCGATGGCCGGCATCATCAATTCAGGCGTTTACTTGTCCAGACGTTGGGAAGAAGGCTGGGACGAACGATGAACCATGCCGAGGCCAAGCGCGTTTAGCTCCAGAAGCTTTTCGCGAAAGTAATCATGCCGCGCGTGATCCTCGTTTCCAATCGTGTGACCGACATCAAGACGGCCAAACAGGCCGGCGGTGTCAGCGTAGCGTTGGCCGACATCATGACCAACCACGATACGGTGTGGTTCGGCTGGAATGGCGAGATAGTCGATGATGCCGAGGGACAGATCACCGAAGAAAGTTTTGGCGACTCCAAAGTCGCAACAGTCCCGCTGACAGCCGCCGAACATACCGACTTTTATCTTGGTTATTCAAACTCCGTGCTCTGGCCAGTTTTCCATAACCGGCTCGACTTGGCGAAGTTCGAAGCCGGTTACTATCCAGCTTATATCGGTGTCAACCGCCGCTTCGCCGCCGCACTGAAAGACTTCATTCGCCCCGATGACCTGATCTGGATTCACGATTATCAGCTGGTTCCGATGGCAGCCGAACTCCGGCAACTAGGCGTGAACAACGTCATCGGTTTTTTTCTGCATATCCCGATCCCGCCCGCCCAAGCATTCCTAGCGATCCCCGAATATCGCGAGCTCGCCGGCGCTCTTGCGGCCTACGACTTGATCGGCCTGCAGACCCAGCAGGACGTGGCCAACCTGATCGACTTTTTCCATCAGTCGGTATTCGGCCAGTTGCTGCCCGACGGCCGAATGCGCGT